>JAAVYL010000005.1 GCA_022791075.1 Lawsonibacter sp.
CGGCGGGCTCATCCTGTACATGCACCGGGGAAATATCCATCGGCTCTTGACCGGCACGGAGAATAAATTTTCGCTGCACAAAAAATCGTAGGGGCGGATATCATCCGCCCGCCAATGACGGGTCTATACGGGCGGATGATATCCGCCCCTACAAAACGAATTGGGAGGAAAACGGTATGAAAATCACAGTCCTTGGCAGCGGCGCCTGGGGGACGGCCCTGGCGCTCCTGCTGCTGGAAAACGGCAATGACGTGACCCTCTGGTCCTATCTGGAGGAGGAGTCCGCCGTCCTTCGGGAGAAGCGGGAAAATCCCATGCTCAAGGGAGTTCCCCTGCCGGAGGAGCTGAAGCTCACCACCGACATGGCAGCGGTACGCGGCTGCGGGCTGGTGGTAGTGGCCACCCCCTCCTTCGCCGTGCGGTCCACGGCGAAGCAGCTCAGAGAGCTGGCCGACCCGGGCACCATCTTGGTCTCGGTGTCCAAGGGCATTGAAAAGGACTCCTCCCTCCGGCTGAGCCAGGTTATTGAGGAGGAGGTCCAGGGCAAATGTCCTGTGGTGGTCCTCTCAGGTCCCTCCCACGCCGAGGAGGTGGGCCGGAGGATTCCAACGGGGGTGGTGATCGCCTCTGAGGACCTGGCCATTGCGGAGAAGGTCCAGGACCTGTTTATGAACCAGCGATTCCGGGTGTACACCAGCGACGACAAGGTGGGCACCGAGATCTGCGCCGCCCTGAAAAACATTATTGCCCTGTGCGCCGGCTGCTGTGACGGTATGGGCTATGGCGACAATACCAAGGCCCTGCTCATGACCCGGGGGCTGGCTGAGATGGCCCGGCTGGGGGTGGCCCTTGGGGGGCGGAAGGACAGCTTTACAGGTTTGGCCGGGGTGGGCGACCTGATTGTCACCTGTTGCTCCATGCACTCCCGCAACCGCCGGTGCGGTATCCTCATCGGCCAGGGCAAGCCTGTTGACGAGGCGGTGAAGGAGATTGGTGCAGTGGTAGAGGGGTACTATGCCGCCAACAACGCCCGCACCCTGGCCCAAAAGACCGGAGTGGAAATGCCCATCGCCCAGGCCGCCTACGAGGTCCTCTATGAGGGCCGGGACGTCCACGCCGTTGTGGAGGATTTGATGCAGCGGGCCAAGCGGTCGGAGCGGGATGAATCCTACCTGTGATCGCTCCGAAATGTAGGGCAAGGGCTCTGCCCTTGCCTCTTCCATAGACCAGCCTGTTTAGGCAAGGGCAGAGCCCTTGCCTACAGAACGATGGTGATACAATGACCGAAAAATTATACGAACAGAACGCTTTCCTGGTCAAATTTGAGGCCCGGGTGACCTCCTGTGCGAAGGGCAAAAAGGGGTTCGAAATTGTGCTGAACCGCACCGCCTTCTACCCCGAGGGGGGAGGCCAGCCCTTTGACACCGGGCGCCTGGAGGTGGACGGGACCCGGGACAAGGTGAAGGTCCTGGAGGTCCACAGCCGGGACGGGGAGATCGTCCACACCTGTAATCACCCCCTGGAGCCGGGAACGGCGGTCACCGGCATCATCGACTGGGACCGGCGCTTCGACCTGATGCAGCAGCACTCCGGGGAGCACATTGTCTCCGGACTGGCCCACTACCTCTGGGGCTGTGAGAATGTGGGCTTCCACATGGGGGCGGAGGTGGTCACCATCGACTTCGACCGCCCCCTCACCGAGGAGCAGTTCGCCACCCTGGAAAAGACGGCCAACTGGCACCTGTGGCAGGTGGACCTGCCTGTGAAAATTACCTGCCCCTCCCCCGGGGAGCTGGAGCAGATCCAGTACCGGAGCAAGAAGGCGCTCACCGGACAGGTGCGCATTGTGGAGTTCCCCGGGGCGGACTGCTGCGCCTGCTGCGGCACCCACGTAAATTATCCCTCCCAGGTGGGGCTGGTGAAGCTGCTGTCCATGCAGCGGTTCCGGGAGGGGGTGCGCATCGAGCTGGTCTGTGGCGGCCGGGCGTTCCGCTACCTCAGCCGGTGCATGGAGCAGAACGCTCAGGTATCCCGCTTCCTGTCCGCCAAGGTCTTTGAGACTGGGGGGGCGGTGGCAAAGCTGCTGGCGAAAAACGAGGAGCTCAAGGCCCGGGTCATGTCTCTGGAGGAGAGCCGCTTTTCCGCCCTGGCCGCGCAATATACCGGGGCCGGGGATGTGGTCCTCTTCGAGGACGGCCTGCCCCCCGACGCCCTGCGCCGGCTGTGCGACGCGGTGCTCCACACCTGCGGCGGCCGGTGCGCCTGCTTCTCCGGCAACGACGGGGGATACAAATACGCCATCGGTCAGCCGGGAGGAGATCTGCGGGACCTTGCAAAGGAGATGAGGCAGGCCCTCGGCGGCGGGGGAGGGGGCAAGCTCGACTTTGTCCAGGGTTCGGTCCAGGCCTCAAGGGAGGAGATTGAAGCCTTTTTCCAGGAATGACAATTTTACACAGACTGATAAAGGAAACTGCCGCGGACCGGAAGGGTCCGCGGCAGCTGTATTTTTTACTGGTAGTACCGCAGTACGCAGATGCTGTCTGCACTGATCTGAGGGGGGATACTGGCGGTCATGATCCCGTTGTAAAGGATGCGTACCTGATCTCCGGCAATCAGGTTTCCAGTGGAATTTTGAGTATTGACCAGCACCTCTTGCCCGTTGCTGTTGTCAGTGACCAGTACCTGGGAGTCCCAGGCCTGGACGACGGTGGCCAGCATAGTCACCATATAAGACACCTCCTGTCGCTTTGGAGGCTGGAAGACAGCAATCTCCCGGCCGCCTGTGGTATCCTATGCTCCAGGGAGGGGGAGGGTGCCTACAGCCCCTGGAGGAGGGCGGATACGCTGTTCCAGATGTCCAGGGCCACAGCTTCTACGTCCCGGTCTCCCGGGATGATGAGAACCCGTTCCCTGTCCCGCTCCAGGTCAAAGGCCCGAAGGTACTGCTCCCGGGTGCGGGTGAGCCGCTCCCTTGTCTCAAACAGCTCGGGCTTCTCCCGGTTTTGGGAAATACGCTCCAGAGCCAGCTCCGGGCTGACGTCGATAAACAGAGTGGCAGTGGGCCGCAGCAGCTGGGCACAGGGCCGGTTAATCTCAATCACCCACTCCAGAGGCAGATCCACGCTCTGGTAGGCGTAGGAGGAGAAATAGTATCGGTCACACAGCACCGTCCGTCCTGCCGCCGCTGCCTCGCACAGTCCGCCGCCGCTCCGGAGCAGATGGTCCAGCCGGTCTGCCGCGAACAGCGGAGCCACCACCCGGCTGTCGCAGACTACCTGCCCGGTGAGTACCTGTCGGAGCAGCTGCCCAATGGGGCCCTGGGTGGGCTCGCAAGTGGTCAGGCAGTCCACGCCGGCCTGGGTCAGATGCTGGGCCAACAGGGCCAGCTGGGTGGACTTTCCACTGCCGTCAATGCCCTCCAGGGCGAAGAAATGTCCTGCCATGAGATACCTCCCTGTCCAATCTGCAATTAAAAGTGGGTCCAATACTCCTTGTAGTTATTCTGGAGGAGCTGAGGGGTGTCCAGGCCGTAGGGGCACCTGGCACTGCACTGACCGCAGTGCAGGCAGTCTTCGATCTTCTTCATCTCCCCCTGCCAGCGCTCCGAAAGCCACCCGGCGGCAGGGGCCCGGCGGAGCATCAGGGACATCCGGGCACAGCTGTTGATCTCAATCCCAACCGGGCAGGGCATACAGTAGCCACAGCCCCGGCAGAAGTCGCCGCACAGCTCCGCCCGGTCTCGCTCGATCACTGCCTGATATTCCGCTGTCATGGCGGGGGTCTGCTTCACGCAGGACAGGAACTGCTCCAGCTCCCACTCGTGCTGAACCCCCCAGATGGGCACCACGATGGGCTGCTGGGCCATAAAGGCGGCGGCGGCTGTGCCGTCCCGGAGCAGGCCCCCCGCCATCCCTTTCATGGCCACAAATCCCATGCCCGCCCTTTCACACATCTCCACCAGCTCCTGCTCCTGGGGACCGGACAGATAGCTGTAGGGGAACTGGAGCAGCGCGTACAGCCCGGAGTCGATAGCCTCCCGGGCCACCGCCAGCCGGTGGTTAGTGATAGCAATATGGCGGATTTTACCCTGTTTTTTGGCCTCCAGAGCGGC
>JAAVYL010000034.1 GCA_022791075.1 Lawsonibacter sp.
GTCCAACCTGGACGCCAAGCTCCGGAACCAGATGCGCGCCGAGATCATCAAGCTGCGCCAGAAGATCAACACCACCTTCATCTACGTCACCCACGATCAGACCGAGGCTATGACCCTTGGCGACCGTATCGTGATCATGAAGGATGGCTTCATCCAGCAGATCGGCACCCCCCAGGAGGTCTTCGACCACCCCGCCAATCTGTTTGTGGCCGGCTTTATCGGAATGCCGCAGATGAACTTCTTCAACGCCAAGCTGGTCAATGAGGGCGGAAAGTACGCCGTCAGCGTGGGCGGCTGCAAGGTTGTGCTCTCCGAAGAGAAGCAGAAAAACCTGGCAGCCCACAATGTGGCCGCTCAAGACATCACCTTGGGCGTGCGTCCCAGCCACATGGTCCTGTCCAAGGACCCGGCCAACACCCTCTCCGCCACCATCGACGTGTCCGAGCTGATGGGCAGCGAGGTCCACTTCCACGCCAATGCCGACGGCAAGGACGTGGTGGTCATCGTTCCCACCATGGACGCCAACGGTGAGCGCATCGACTCCTTCCACTCCGGCGATAAGCTGAACCTCACCTTCAGCGGCAATGTCTGCCACGTCTTTGCCAAGGACGGCAAGAATCTGGAGTTCTAACCCTTCCTCCACGGAACATACCGGCCCCGCCTTTGATGGAAAGGCGGGGCCGGTTTTTGTAATCATTCAAGGGAGCAACGCGCTTCTGTCAATCCGCCCCCAGCTGAGTCCACAGCTTTTTATAAAGGTTCAGCGTCTCGGGCGGGAGATTCAGATACGCCTCACACCGCTCCAGGAGCTCGGCGGGGGCAGCCATAATCTCATAGATTTCCGGGTCCAGCTCCTCGCCATAAAGCTCCTCATAGTAGGCGGGGTATTTTTCCAGGGCTTCCCGGTTGGGAGAGGCATACCAAATATAGTCCATATTGGCCAGGTTTGCGTCTGTCGAGGCGATAAAGTTAATCCACATGTGCGCCTCCCTCCGGTGGGGGGCGTCCTTGAGCATACACATGGCGTCCACAAACCAGTTGGCCCCCTCCTCCGGGATGACAAAGGCCAGGTCCTCATTGTTCTCCAGCATTGTGAGATAATCCCCGGCGTAGTAGGTGGCGATGGCCGCATTGCCGCCCTCCATAGCCTGGAGCACCTCGTCCATCACCCGGCCCTGGAATACCCCTCTCCGGTTGGCGTCGGCCACCAGCTCATAGGCCTCCCGAATCTCCCTCTCGTCCGTGGTATTGACGGAGTATCCCAGATAGAGCAGGGCCTCCCCAAGCGCGTCCCGGGAGTTGTTGATGAGCAGCACCTGTCCGGCGTACCTGTCGTCATACAATGCACCCCAGCTGGTGAGCTCCTCATCCACCAGGGCAGTGTTATAAATCAGTCCCAGCGTTCCCCAGGTGTATGGGACGGTATACAGGTTCTCCGGGTCATAGGACAAATTCTTAAACCGGTCGTCAATGAGGGAAAAGTTGGGGATCTGACTGTAGTCCAGAGGCTCCAGCATATCCTCGGCAATAAGCCGGCCGATCATATAGTCCGAGGGGACAATCACATCATAGTCCGCCCCGCCGCTCTTCAGCAGAGAGTAGAGGGCCTCATTGCTCTCGGCAGTCTGGTAATTCACCCGGATGCCCGTCATCTCCTCAAACTGGCCGATCAGCTCCTCGTCAATATACTCCCCCCAGGAGCACACGTTGACCACCGGGCGGGAGCCTGTGGCGTAGCTGAGGAAGGAGACCGACGCCACAAAAACGCAGACCAGACCTCCTGCCAGTCCCCGCCGCACCCAGCTGAAGCGGGGCTCGGCCGCCCTCTGCGCCAGCCTGTCCAGAACACCGGGCCTGCGGACCGTGCTCCAGCGGCCCTGGCGCTCCTGCCGGGCCTCCTTCACATTGGAGATGACCAGCAGCACCAGCACCGACAAAAACAGCAGGGTAGACACCGCGTTGACCACTGGCGTAACCCTCTTCTTTGTCATGCCATAGATGGTCATAGCCAGGGTGGAGTTGGCCGACCCGGCGGTGAAATAGGAAATCACAAAGTCGTCGATGGACATGGTAAAGGCAATCAGGGCTCCGGAGACAATCCCCGGCTTAATCTCGGGGAGCATCACCTTCCAAAAGGCCTGCATCCAGGTGCACCCCAGGTCCTGGGCCGCGTCCATCAGGTTCCGGTCCATCTGCCGCAGCTTTGGAGCCACGTTGAGGATCACATAGGGAATATTGAAGGATACATGGGCCAGAATCAGCGTGGCCATTCCCAGCACCAGGCGGTCGGGCAGCTGGAGCAGCCGGCCCATAAGGGAGAGATTCAGCCCGTTGAACCATTTGGCAAAAACGCCCCACCCCTGAAAGAAGGCCACAAAGAACAGGCACAGGGACACGCCGGTGACAATGTCGGCGTTCATCATGGGGATGTTGTTCACCGTAAGCAGGGCCTCCCGCCTCCGCCGGCCCAGGCTGTACAGGCCGATGGCGGCGAAGGTGCCCGCCACAGTAGCGATGGCCGTAGCCACCAGAGAGACCAGCAGGGTGGTATAGACGCTCTCCATCACCAGCCGGTTCCGAAACAGCTCCGCATACCAGTGGAGGGAAAAGCCCTTCCACACGGCGCTGGAGTCCCCGGCATTAAAAGAAAAGATAATCAGCAGGAGGATGGGGGCGTACAGAAAGAGGAAAACCAGGCCGATGATCAGGCGGCTTCCGGTGCGGTTCTTAGTTTTCATAGCATCACCGCCTGTTCCTCGCCCTCGCCAAAGTGGTTCATCACCACCATACAGACGACAACAATCACCATCATCACCATAGAGATGGCCGCCCCCAGGTGGGGATCGTAGGCCCCGCCGAGAAATTGCTGTTCAATCAGGTCTCCCAGCATCATCTGAGCGCCTCCCCCCAGCAGGCGGGAGATGGCAAAGGTTGACACCGAAGGGACAAAGACCATAGTCACCCCGGACAGCACTCCAGGCAGCGACAGGGGGAGAATCACCTTGCGGAACACCCCTGCCGAGTCCGCCCCCAGGTCCCGGGCGGCCTCCAGCAGGCTGCCGTCCAGCTTGACAATCACCGAGTAGATGGGCAGAATCATAAAGGGCAGGTAGTTATACACCATGCCCAGCACCACTGCCCCGGGCGTGCGGATCATGGGGATGTAGTCCACCCCCAGCAGGTCCAGCAGCCCAATGGCCCGGAACAGCTGGTTCAGCAGCCCGTTGTTCTCCAGAATTGACATCCAGGAGTAGGTCCGCAGGAGGAAGTTCATCCACATGGGGAGCATAATCAGGGCCATGGCCACCCGCTGGAAGCCAGGGCCCTCCCGGGCCATCCAGCAGGACGCCGGGTAACCGATCAGCAGGCATATCAGGGTGGCGACAACCGCCAGACGGAAGGAGCGGAGAAAGACGGAGGTATAGGTGCCCATCTCGGCAAAATTCTCCAGCGTCCCCTGAAACTCGGCTGTAGTGAAGGCGTAGCCCACCATAATCAGGATGGGGATGACCACCATCAGCGCCATCCACCCCACATAGGGGACGGCGAACCAGGACAGCTTATTTTTCATCCCCGCTGTCCTCCCCCTCCGGGTCATAGCCGGCGTCGCTGATCTCCTCATACTCCTCAGAGTAGGAGGAGTAGTCGCCAAACATGCCGGAGTACTCGCTTTTCTTCATCACATGGATACCGTCCGGGTCAATCTTGATGCCAATGCGGCTGCCCACAGGGGACAGGTCCGTGGTCTGGATGAGCCATTTAAAGCCGTAAAAGTCCACAATGATGTCGTACTGCATCCCCTTGAAGGTGACCGAGGTGACGGTACCCTTCAGCTGCCCCTGGTCCTCGGGCACGATGTCCACATCCTCCGGCCGGATGACCACGTCCACAGCCTCATCCTGTTCAAAGCCGCCGTCCAGGCACTGAAACCTCCGGTTGAAGATCTCCACCACCCCGTCGGCGCGCATAATGCCGTCGATGATATTGGATTCCCCGATAAAGTCGGCCACAAAGGCGTTTTTCGGCTCGTTGTAGATGTCCTCAGGGGAACCGATCTGCTGGATTTTGCCGCCATCCATCACCACCACCGTGTCGGACATGGCCAGAGCCTCCTCCTGATCATGGGTGACATAGACAAAGGTGATCTCCATGGCCTTCTGGATGCGCTTGA
>JAAVYL010000035.1 GCA_022791075.1 Lawsonibacter sp.
CCCAACAGGTCCTGGGCGGGCTGCGACGTGGACGATCCCTCCGCCCGGGTTCTGGCAAACTATGGGGAGAGCGGACTATGACAAAATATATTTTTGTAACCGGAGGGGTGGTCTCCGGCCTGGGGAAGGGGATCACGGCGGCCAGCCTGGGCCGGCTTTTGAAGCAGCGGGGCCTGCGGGTAAGGGTGCAGAAGCTGGACCCCTATCTCAACGTGGACCCAGGCACCATGTCCCCCTACCAGCACGGGGAGGTTTTTGTCACTGAAGACGGCGCGGAGACCGACCTGGATCTGGGCCACTACGAGCGGTTTATTGACGAAAACCTCACCGTAAACTCCTCGGTCTCCGCGGGGCAAGTGTATTGGAACGTCCTGAACCGGGAGCGGCGGGGAGACTATCTGGGGGGCACCGTCCAGATTATCCCCCACATCACCGACGAGATCAAGCGCCGCGTCTACGCTCTGGAGGGCCTCGAGACCGACGTGGCCATTGTGGAAATCGGCGGCACGGTGGGTGATATCGAGAGCCAGCCTTTCCTGGAGGCCATTCGCCAGGTGGCGGCGGAGCGTGGCCGGGATAACGTCATGTTTATCCATGTGTCCCTTATTGTATCCATCCCCGGTACTGGAGAGCTGAAGTCCAAGCCAACCCAGCACTCGGCCAAGGAGCTGCTCTCTCTGGGCATCCAGCCCGATGTGATCGTCTGCCGCAGCGATGCCCCGGTCTCCCGTGAGATTCTGGACAAGATTGCCCTGTTCTGCGGCATCCCCCGGGAGAACGTCATCCCTAATTTGAATGCCTCTCTGCTCTACGAGGCGCCCCTGATGCTGGAGCAGGAGGGGCTGGCCAACGCGGTTGTCCGCCGCCTGGAGCTGAACTGTCCCAGGCCAGACCTTGCCGAGTGGGCCGATATGGTCCGCCGGGCCAAAAACCCCGCCGGGACGATGGAAATTGCTCTGGTTGGCAAGTATGTGGCCCTCCACGATGCCTATCTCTCTGTGGCTGAGGCCCTTACCCACGGGGGGATCGAGAATCAGGTAAAGGTGAACATCCGCTGGGTGGACAGCGAGACTGTCACCAACCAAAACGCCGCCCAGTTCCTGGACGGCGCGGACGGTATTCTGGTACCCGGCGGCTTTGGCGGCCGGGGGATCGAGGGTAAAATTTCCGCCGTTCAGTACGCTCGGGAGCAAGGCGTACCCTTTCTGGGAATCTGCCTGGGGATGCAGATGGCAGTGGTGGAGTTTGCCCGCCACGTCTGCGGTATGGAGGACGCCCACTCCAGCGAGTTTTCCCCGATCACTGCCCACCCGGTCATCAACCTGATGCTCAGCCAGCGAGGGATCACCCGCAAGGGAGGCACTATGCGGCTGGGGGCCTATCCCTGCCGGCTCACCAGCCGGGACAGTCGGGCCTTCGCCGCCTACGGGACCTGGGAGATTAGCGAGCGCCACCGGCACCGCTACGAGTTCAACAACGATTTTCGGGAGGAGCTCACCGGGGCCGGCCTTGTCCTGTCCGGCTTGTCCCCCGATGGGCAGTTGGTGGAGATGGTGGAGCTACTCAGCCATCCCTGGTTTGTGGGGGTGCAGTTCCACCCGGAGCTGAAATCTCGGCCCAACCGGGCCCATCCGCTGTTCCGAGACTTTGTGGCTGCGGCGGCAAAGCGGAAAATGGCTATTGGCTGAGATGGCAATTCTGGTCATGCCCACCCGCATTCCGTCTTTCAGCAGAAAATAATCACAGTCATTAGGATTGTCCTCCGTCTTCCGGGCCGCCTGGACCAGACAGCCATCCTGATCCTCCCGGTCCACCACAGCCAGACGGCCGGTACCGGTACGCCTCTTCCAAGGAGGGGGTGTGCGGCCGGAGGCCTGGTTGGTCTGGACCTCCGCCTTTTTATAGATGCAAAGGAGGCAGCTATGACTTACGATTATGCAAAAAGAGCGCGAGAAGTGATTGAGGCTGTGGGCAGTCCGGAGAATGTCCGCTGCGCCACCCGGCTGCGGCTGATTGTGGTCTTCTTCTGGTACATCATCACCCTCACCGGCGTTCAACACATCTTCAATATGCTGGAGATCAGACTGCTGTCCAACACTGGCTTCAATCTCTTCTTCTAAATTCTCCTTGTCTGCGGCGTTCTTATAGGGCATTTTCCTTGTTTGCACTGATTTTCGTGCAGAAACACCTGCCGTAGTTACATCCGCTGTGTGATCGTACCGAAAAGTTGTCGGCAGGCTGGTGGCGGACTTTATTCCTCACCTTCTGCTTCCCACTCGTTTTTCAACAGACGCAGAAACTCCTTGGAAGCCTTGGAGAAAACCTGATACTTTTTCCACACGATACAAAGCCCAGCCTCCAGGGTCGGATACAGAGGCCGGAAGCAAAGCTCACTGTCCCCAGTGGTGTTGACCAGCTTATCCAGCGTAATTGCGTATCCAAACCCTGTTTTTACAAAGTGGGCGGCGTTATAAATCAGGTTGTATGTCATCACGATATTCAATTTGCGGATGTCCCGTTTCAGCCAGGATAATATATCGCTGTCGGCATTTGCTTGGTGTGATACGATCAGTGGCTTGTCCCATAAATCCTCGGCATATACAGCGTCATTCTTCGCCAGTGGGCTGTCCTTCCGCATGAGCACCCCCCAAATGTCGCTGATAGGGAGCCGCATATAGTCGTACTTACTTACATCTACTGGACCAACTAAAAGTCCAAAATCAATCAGACCCTTGTCCAGCTTCTCCATCACGATCTCGGCATCGCCGCTGTAAATATGATAACGGACCAGCGGGTATTTCTCTTGCAATTTTCCGGCTGTTTGGGCAAACAGAGAAATCGCATCCGTTTCCCCTCCGCCGATGTAAACTTCCCCGTTGATATTGTCACCTGAGCTGGCCAGCTCTGCCTTGGTCTTTTCCATCAGGTCAACCAATTCTTCCGCACGCTTACGGAGCAACATTCCATCCTCCGTAAGCGTGACTTTTTTGCTCCCGCGAATGAGCAGCTTTTTCCCAAGCTCATCCTCTAAATCTTTTAACTGCCGGGAAAGGGGCGGCTGCGTCATCCGCAGAGTTTCTGCCGCCTTGGTAATGCTTTCTTCCCTC
>JAAVYL010000036.1 GCA_022791075.1 Lawsonibacter sp.
CAGTTCGGCGCGTTCGTGGAGCTGGCCCCCGGCAAGGACGGCATGGTCCACATCTCCAAACTGGCCGAGCACCGGGTGGAGAAGGTGGAGGACGTGGTCAACATCGGCGATATGATCTGGGTCAAGGTCACCGAGATCGATGAGAAGGGCCGGGTCAACCTGTCCTACAAGGACGCCCTCCGGGAGATCAAGGCCCGGAAAGAGACCGGCCAGTCCGTCAAATAAACAGTCAGCAAGGCGCAGAGAGGTTCTCCTCCTCTGCGCCTGCTTTTCGTCTGTCCGCAAGGTCTGGCGGATTATTTCAAAAAAACGGCAGCGCCCGTTTTTTACCTCTGCGCATCTTCCACAGAGGTATTGATTTTATACCCCGGAGGGACTAAAATGTAGGGGCGGCTCCATTGAGCTGCCCCGCACAGTCCTCATACAGGCTGAAGCTTCTGCTTCCAGAGGGAGTAATACTATGAAATACCATGTTTTAAGCAAATACCGCACAGAGCTGATGGGGATGGCCATAATCTGGGTCATGCTGTTCCACGCCTACGATCTGGACCTGGGCCACTGGGCCCTCAACTGGTTCCGGGCAGCGGGCTTCGGCGGGGTGGATATTTTCATTCTGCTGTCCTCCATGGGGCTGGTCATGTCTCTGTCCCGGCGGGAGCAGGAGTACGGTGAATTCATGAGCCGGCGGCTCAGCCGTCTGCTGCCGGCCTATTACGCCGTGATGATCCCATACACCCTGTTCTTCATCCTTTACTACGACGCCCCCTGGAGCGCCCTGATTTGGAACAGCCTGCTGCTGTACTACTGGGTGCGGCCCGCGGGGTATTTCAACTGGTACGTGGCCGGGGCGCTGACCTTCTACTCCGTCACCCCGCTCTGCTTTCGCCTGATGCGGCGCAGCCGGCACCGGGAGCTGGTCACGGGAGCCGGCGTTCTTCTGGGACTGCTGGCCAGCCAGATGCTGATGCAGGACGGCTTTTGGAATATGCTGGATATCATGTATCGGGTGCCCCTGTTCTTTCTGGGGCTCCTCATGGGCTTCTACATAGTGGAGGACCGGCGGCTGGACGGAAAAAGCCTGCTGTTCTGGTGTATCTGGTTCGGGCTGGGCCTGGTCTATCTGCGCGCCATGTCCTGGGAGCAGGAGCTGGTCTTTCTGCCCCAGTGCCACCTGTTTGTCTTCACCACAGTGCCCATGTGCCTGACCGCCTGCTGGTGCTTTGAGCATCTGCCTCTGGGCTGGCTGCGGAAATTTCTCCGCCTGATGGGCACCTACAGTCTGGAGATCTACCTGCTGAACGTCAGCCTGTTTGCCGAGATCCCCCTGTTGCGGCAGCTGGTCTCCTTCGGTCCCAGCAACCGGCTGTATTTCCTGCTGGCCTATGCGGTCAACATCGCCATGGGCATCCTCCTCCACAAGCTGGTGGAGCGGCTTCGCCTGCTGTGGGAGCGCCGCACCCGGACCCCTCTGGCAGTTTAAAATCCGCCTTTCCTCGCCCGGAAACAGTTGCGCATTTTCCAGTTATCCGGTATAATCAACCTGTAAAAAATTCACTGCCTCCAAGGAGGATTTTTATGCTGCTGAACGTATTAGCTGTAGGTGACGTGGTGGGCGAGGGGGGCCAGGACATCCTCTCCCGGCGGCTGCCCGGCCTGCGGGAAAAGCTGGGGGTTCACTTTGCCGTGGTCAACGGGGAGAACGCCTCCGGGGTCGGCATCACCCCGGCCCAGGCCCGGCGGATTCTGGAGGCCGGGGCGGACGTTATCACCCTGGGCAACCACACCTGGAACCGCATTCAGATCGGGGCCTATCTGGACAAGGAGCCGCGTATCCTCCGGCCGGCCAACTACGCCGGCCGGGTCCCCGGCCGCGGCATGGGGGTCTACCCCTGTCAGGGCCTGAGCATCGCCGTGCTCAACCTGATGGGCCGGGTGGACCTGAACTCCAATCTGGACAGCCCCTTTAAGGCGGCCAATTTCCATCTCAGCCGGGAAAAATACGACCTGGCCCTGGTGGACTTTCACGCCGAGGCCACCAGCGAGAAGGGGGCCATGGGCTGGCATCTGGACGGCCGGGTTCAGGCTGTGTGGGGCACCCACACCCATGTGCCCACGGCGGACTGCCAGGTCCTGCCCCAGGGCACGGGCTTTGTCACCGACCTGGGGATGACAGGCCCCATCCGCTCGGTGCTGGGCATCAAGCCGGAAAACTCCCTCAACCTGTTTATGGGCGGCCTGCCCCGGCGGTATGAGGAGGCGGAGGGGAACTGCAAGCTCAATGCCTGTTTGTTCACCATCGACACAGAGAAAAAGAAGTGTGTTGACGTGATCCGGACAGATATTGTGGAATAGCCGTCCGTCTGCCCAAACGGTCTGAAGTGCATCCCGGGCGGCCGCGGGCCGCTCCTACAAAAGACAACGAGGTAAAACCATGCTAAAGATTATCCATGGGGCTGACTTCCATCTGGACAGCCCCTTTTCCGGCCTGAGCCCGGAGCGGGCCGCCCAGCGCCGGGGAGAGCAGCGTGAGCTGCTGGAGGCCCTGACCGGCCTGGCCCGGGAAGAGCGGGCCGGCCTGGTGCTGCTGGCCGGCGATCTTCTGGACTCCCGGCGGGTTTATCCGGAGACCGCCCAGGCCCTGAGCCGCTGCCTGGGAGATATGCCCTGCCCGGTGTTCATCGCCCCGGGCAACCACGACTATTACTCCCCCCGGTCTGTCTGGGCCACTCTGGACTGGCCGGACAACGTACATATCTTTCGCTCCGGGCAGCTGGAGCGGGCGGAGCTGCCCGGCTACACCCTCTGGGGCCGGGGCTTCACCGACGCACATCATGAGGCCTGTCCCCTGGAGGGGCTGGAGGTCCCGGCGGACGGCAGGCTTCATCTGGGCTGTTTCCATGGGGCCGTGGGGCAGGAGGGAGGCTACGGGCCCATCTCCCCCCTGGATATTGCGGCCAGCGGCCTGGACTATCTGGCTCTGGGCCACGTCCACCAATACAGCGGCCTGCAGCAGGAGGGGAGGACCTTCTGGGCATACCCCGGCTGTCCGGCGGGGCGGGGGTTTGACGAGCTGGGGGAGAAGGGGGTGCTCTGTCTGGAGGCGGAGCCCGGCCGGGTGGAGGCCCGGTTTATCCCGCTGGCCCGCCGCCGCTATGAAATTCTGTCCGTGGACATCACCGGTGCAGAGGATGTGCTCTCCCGCCTCCGGGCCGCGCTGCCGGCAGACGCCGCCAATCTCATCTGCCGCCTTATTCTCACCGGCGAGAGCCAGCCCCCCCGGCTGGCCGCCCTGGAGCGGGCTCTCGCCCCGGATCTCTACGGCTTGACCCTCATCGACCGCACCCGCCTGCCCCGGGATCTGTGGGCCCGGCGCGAGGAGGACACCCTTGCCGGGCTGTTTCTTCAGGCCATGTGGGACCGGTGCCAGGAGGAGCCGGACAGCCCTCTCTGGCAGCTGGCCGTCAGATTCGGCCTGAGCGCCCTGGAGGGCGGAGAGGAGGCCGGGGTATGAAAATCAAATCCATGACCGCAACCTTCGGCACGCTGAACCGGGCCCGTCTGGAGCCCGGCCCCGGCCTCACCCTGATTCAAGCCCCCAACGAGGCCGGAAAGTCCACCTGGGCCGCCTTCTGGCGGGCCATGCTCTATGGCATCGACACCCGGGACCGGGACAAAAAGGGCTATCTGGCGGACAAAAACCACTATCAGCCCTGGTCCGGCGCCCCCATGGAGGGGGAGATTACCCTGGAGCTGGAGGGACGGGATATCACCATCCGCCGGGGGCCCCGGGGGAACGTCCCCTTTGGCACCTTCTCTGCCGTCTATGCCGGCACTCAGGAGCCAGTGCCGGGCCTCACCGGTGCCAACTGCGGCGAACTCCTCACCGGCGTGGGGGCGGAGGTTTTCACCCGCTCCGCCTTTCTGGGGGACAGCAGTCTGTCCATCACCACCGCCCCCGAGCTGGAGCGGCGCATTGCCGCCCTGGTCTCCTCAGGGGAGGAGGCGGTGTCCTTCTCTCAGGCCATGGGGCGGCTGAAGGAGTGGAAAAACCGGCGGCAGGTCAACCGCAGCGTCGGCGAAATTCCCAAGCTGGAGGCGGAGCTGGCCCAGACCCAGGACGCTCTGGACCGGCTGGAGGAGGTCTCCGCTCAGCTGGCGGTTCTGGAGGGGGAGCGCGCCGCGCTGGAGGACCGGCGGGGCAGCCTGACCCGTGAAGCGGAGGCCCACCGCCTCTGGGCCCAGAAAAGGCTGTCTGACCGCTACACCCAGGCGGAGGAGGAATACCGCACCGCCCGGGACCGGTACGCCTCCCTCGAGCGGGAGCTGAGCCGGTTCGGCGCCCTCCCCGACCGGGAGGACCTGAAGCAGGCCCAGGGGGAGCTGCAGTACCTCAAGACCCTGGAGGAGGAGATCAGGCAGGGCTCCACCGCCTTGGCAGAATCGGAGGAGGGGGCCGCAAGGGCGAAGGAGGCCGCGAAGGACGAGCACTTCCCTGATCTGTCCGGGGAGGAGGCCACGGCCCGGGCCGCAGCGGACTGCGCCAGCTACCAGGCCGCAGTCCAGAAGGCCGGAGCACCGGGCAGGTATCTCAAGCTGTTCCTCGGCACGTCGGCCGGCTTTACCATCGGCTGGCTGTTCGCTTACTTCTATTTGAAGGGAATGGCCTCTCCCTTTCACTTGATTGGATTACTTGCGGGGTCGGCCATCACCTCCCTGATTCTGGCCCTGCTGGCGCGAAAAAAGCGGATAACCGCCCGGAAAATTCTTGAGCAGTATGGCGTTCAGACCCCGGAGGAGCTCACCGCCCTGGCCCAGAGCTACTGGGAGCGGTGTCAGGCGGCGGAGCGGGCCGCCCACGAGGTGGAGGTCATTCAAAATGCTGTCGCTCAACGGCAGAGCAAGCGGGATACCACCAGATTGGAGCTTCTGGACTTTGTCCACTCTTTCGCCCCGGAGGTCAGGGATATGTTTGGCTGCTCCGCGGCCCTGTCCCGGGCGCTGAACCTGGACCATGATCTCTCGCTGGCCCGGGAACGGGCGGAGGAGCGCCGCCGCCGGCTGGAGGATCTGGAGGCTCAGGGAGCCCGGCACGAGGAGGGGACAGCAGACCAGTTCCCTGTTCCGGAGCGCCCCCCCGAGGAGACCGCCCTGGCCCTGACCCAGACCGGCGCCCAGCTGGAGGAGGTCAGCGCCCAGCTGAATCAGGCCCGGGGGACCCTCCAGGCCATGGGCGACCCCGCCGCACTGGCCGCGCAGAAGGAGGAGCTGGAGCGCGCCCTGGCCCGGAAGCGGCTGGAATATGACGCTCTGGCCGCCGCCATGGACGTCCTCACCCAGGCCAGCGCCCGGCTTCAGGAGCGGTTCTCCCCGGAGCTGAACAGGCTGGCCGGGGAATACATGGCCCGGCTCACCGGGAACAAATATCCGGCAGTGAGCCTCACCCGGGAGCTGGAGGGCTTTGTCCGGGAGAGCGGCGGCGTGCTGCCCCGCAGCGCCCTGTACCTGTCCCGGGGGACGGCGGATCAGCTCTATCTGGCCGTCCGGCTGGCGGTGTGCCGGCTGTGTCTGCCGGAGAGGCCCCCCATTTTCCTGGACGACGCCCTGTCCGCCTTTGACGACGGGCGGCTGGAGCTGGCCCTGGAACTGCTGTGGGAGCTGTCCGGAGCCCAGCAGCTGCTCCTCTTCACCTGCCAAAAGCGGGAGGGAGAGGTGCTGGCCGACACCCCGGGGGTGACAAAAATTTCACTGTGACAAGCGCCATGGGACGGCCCCTGCAGGGGCCGTCCCCTTCCATTTCAAACCACACAGTTGCAATTTCCCCGCAAAGCGGTTATAATACCAACCACGACACAAGGAAAAGAGGAGACCCTATGGACAAGTATGACAAGCTGTTTCAGGACGAGGACGATTTTGAAAGCCCGGAGAGCGGGGAGCCCCCCCGCCGCCCAGGCACCGATCTGTTCGAGTGGCTCCAGCTCTTTCTGGGCTGTGTGGTGGCGGCAGTGGTGCTGTTTAACTGCGTGGCCCGGCTCACCCGGGTGGACGGCAGCTCTATGGACAACACCCTGCAGGATGGGGAGGTTATGCTCATCTGGTCACTGGGCTACACGCCCAAGCAGGGGGACATTGTTGTGCTGAACAAGACCTCCGTCCTCCTGCCCGGCTGGAGCGAGCCCCGGGCCATTGTCAAACGGGTCATCGCCACTGAGGGCCAGACCGTGGATATCGACTACACCCTCGGCACCGTCTATGTGGACGGGCAGCCCCTGGACGAGCCCTATATCAAGGAGGAGATGTACCGTCCGGGCGCGCTCTCCATGCAGCAGACCCACTGGGAGGTCCCCGAGGGCTCCATCTTCGTAATGGGCGACAACCGCAACGGCTCCACTGACAGCCGGGATGAACGGCTGGGCACCATTGACACCGGCTATATCCTGGGCAAGGCGGTTCTGGCCCTGTGGCCCATGGAGTGCTTCGGCACGGTATAGCTGAAATGCCTCCGGCTGTCTTCAACCGGAGGCATTTTGCTGTATCAGATGTAGTAGACCCGGTTTTCCTTTCGGGCCGGCGTCTCTGGATATTCGCCGTCCGCATAGCCCAGGATGCAGTGGCCAATCCCCTCATATTCCTCGCTGATCCCCAGAGAGGTTAAAATGGCCCTCCCCTCCTCGGTTTCAAACTCCTCCCTGGCCCTGTGGATCCAGCAGCTGCCGATTCCCAGCTCATGGGCGGCCAGCATCAGGTTCCCCATGACCAGGCTCCCGTCATATACCCGGGTGGGCCAGTTCTTTCTGGCCAGCACGATGAGCAGCACCGGCGCTCCGTAGAAGGGATCAAAGCCCTCCTGCCAGCCGCCGATTCTGCAGTTCATCTCAGAGAGCCTGTCCCGCAGCGCCCTGTCCGTCACCTGGATGATGATGGCGGACTGCTTTCCCATTCCGCTGGCCGCATAGGTGCCGGCCTCGATAATCTGGTCCAGAATTTCCTGGGGAATCATGTCCTTTTTGAAGCTGCGAATGCTCCTTCTGGTCTTTATCTGATTTAACAACTCGCTCATGGTCATTCCCTCCAGACAAAAATTTCACCGCTATTATACCCCCGCGGGAGGGATATATCAATGATTTTATCTTGAAACCCTCCCCATATCTGTGCTATAATGGGCAAGTTAACATGTGATAGTGCGCTCTGCCTCCGGCGGAGCGTGTCTGTGAGGCAGGAGGTGACCACCGGTGAAATACAGGCAGTGGCAGGTGGCCCCCCCCTGCCCGGAGGAACAGCTGCTTCTGGAGCGGGCAGGCCTGCCGCCCCTGCTGGCGGGCCTGCTGGCCGTCCGGGGCGTCACCTCCCCGGAGGAGGCCCGGCGGCTGCTCTCCCCGGCCAGGGAGCCCATCCCTGACCCCATGCTCCTGCGGGACATGGACCGCGCTGTCCGGCGCGTGCGGCTGGCCCTGGAGCGCGGGGAGCGTATCGCCGTCTACGGGGACTACGATGTGGACGGCATTACCGCCACCTGCCTGCTCACCCAGTTTCTCACCGAACAGGGCGGAACTGTACTGCCCTATATCCCCAGCCGCCTGGAGGAGGGCTACGGCCTGAATCAGGAGGCGGTGAACCATCTGGCCCAACAGGGGGTGGCCCTGATCATTACTGTGGACTGCGGCATCACCGCCATGGAGGAAACCGCTCTGGCCGGCAGTCTGGGCGTTGAGGTGGTCATCACCGACCACCACGCCTGCAAGGACGTCCTTCCCGCCGCAGCCGCTGTGGTGGATCCCCACAGGCCCGATTGCCCATATCCCTTTAAGGGACTGGCCGGGGTGGGGGTGGCCCTGATGCTGGCACTGGCCGTGGCCCGGCCTGCGGAGCGTCAGGCTGTTTTTAGAGAATTCTGTGACCTGGCCGCCGTGGGCACCGTGGCCGATGTCATGCCCATGACCGGGGCCAACCGGGCCATTGTCAGCCACGGCCTGGCCAGACTGGAGACGTCCCACCGGCTGGGGCTGGCATGTCTGATCCAGTGCGCCTGCATGGCGGACAAGCCGGTCACCTCCGTATCTGTGGGCTACACCCTCGCTCCCCGCATCAACGCCTCCGGCCGGATGGGCCGGGCAGAGGTGGCCGTGGAGCTGCTGCTCACCAAGGACCCGGCCCGGGCAGAGGTGCTGGCCCTGGAGCTGTGCGAGCTCAACCGGGAGCGGCAGGGCATTGAGTCTGAAATCTTCCACCAGTGCGTCCAGCGCCTCACCGAGGCCCCCCAGCAGGGGGCCATCGTCCTGGCCGGCAGCCAGTGGCACCAGGGGGTGGTGGGCATTGTGGCCTCCCGCCTGGCGGAAAAATACGCCTGTCCCTGCTTTATGATCTGCCTGGACAACGGCGTCGGCAAGGGCTCCTGCCGCTCCTGGGGGGATATCAACCTCTTCGAGTTGCTGTCCTCCTGCAGCCACCTGCTGGAGAGCTTCGGGGGGCATGCCCTGGCCGCGGGCTTCACTGTCCGGGAGGAAAATATCCCCCCGCTGGCCCTGGCGGTGCGCCAGGCCGTGTCCGCCAGCTGCCGGGGGCAGGAGCTGCCCTCCGTGCTGGAGGTGGACATGGCGGTTGCTCCCCCCCACCTGACAGTGGAGGCGGTGGAGGCCCTGGACCTGCTGGAGCCCTGCGGCACCGGCAATCCCCGGCCGGTCTTCCTCCTCCAGGGGGCCCAGGTCCACACCATGTCTCAGGTGGGCCGGGGACGGCATCTGAAGCTGCGGCTGGAGAGCCGGGGGACC
>JAAVYL010000037.1 GCA_022791075.1 Lawsonibacter sp.
ATTACGAAAACCTCCGGAACGGGCGGACAATGTCCGCCCCTACACGCCCTCCCGGGTGATCCCCAGCTTACCTAGGATTGCCTCCTCACGCTGGCGCATCCGGGCCTTCATGGGGCCCTCGTCCAGGTGGTCGTAGCCCAGTAGGTGGAGCACCGAGTGGACGGCCAGATAGCACACCTCCCGCTCCGGGGAGTGGCCGAACTCCTGGGCCTGGGCCCGGGCCCGCTCCAGAGAGATCATCATGTCCCCCAAAAACACCTTGTCTGTATCCGGGTCCGCCCAGTCCGCCCGGGGCTTCTCCCCTACTGACAGCTCAAACATGGGAAAGGACAGCACGTCAGTGGGGCGGTCCACCCCACGCATATCCAGATTGGTCTGGCGGATCCCCTCATCATCGGTGACGCACACCTCCACAATGCAGGGCACATCCACCCTCTCGCCCTCCAGCGTGGCCAGAACAGCCCGGCGTATCTGCTCCTCCACGGCCGGAGGAGTTTCCACCTCCGGGTCGATATAGACCTCATGCTCCATCGGATTCCCCCCTCTCGTATTCCCTATTATACGAAAAATAATCTTTGAGGTCAAACATATTTTCCCCGGTTCGGTGAAAAACTACCCGCAAACCTTACAGACGGGACGTGACTGCATGACGACAAAAAAACTTGGAACACAGACGGCGGCGCTGGCCAATCCGCCCAGTCTGGCAGGCTGGGCCAATGTGGCAGGCAAAAAGGAGGGGGAGGGCCCTCTAGCCGCCACCTTCGACTATATCGACGGGGATGACACCTTTGGTGAGTCCACCTGGGAAAAGTCCGAGAGCGCCATGCAGAAGCAGGCCCTCGGTCTGGCCCTGAACAAGGCGGGGCAGGCGGCAGCCGCCCTGGACTGGCTCTTTGCCGGAGATCTGCTCAACCAGTGCATTGGCTCCTCCTTTGCCGCCCGGGGGCAGAACATACCCTTCTTCGGCCTGTATGGTGCCTGTTCCACCATGGGGGAGGGGCTGGCCCTGGCTTCCATGACCCTGGACGGAGGCTTTGGGGAGTGGGCAGGGGTGGTGGTCTCCTCCCATTTCTGCACGGCGGAGCGGCAGTACCGCACTCCCCTGGAGTATGGTGGCCAGCGCACCCCCACCTCCCAGTGGACGGCCACTGCCGCCGGGGCGGCTGTCCTGGCCCGGGAGGGCCCGGGGCCTTATATCACCCACGTCACCGCGGGCAGGATTGTAGACAAGGGCATCACCGATACCAACAACATGGGGGCGGCTATGGCCCCGGCGGCTCACGCCACGATCACCGCCCATTTTCAGGACACGGGCCGCTCTCCCAACAGCTATGACCTGATTGTCACCGGCGATCTGGGCACTCTGGGCAGCGAGCTGCTCATTGAGCTGCTGCGCAAGGACGGCATCCAGCTCCACAACCACGCCGACTGCGGCGCCATGCTCTTCGACATCAAAAATCAGGACGTCCACTGCGGCGGCTCGGGCTGCGGGTGCTGCGCCTCGGTGCTCACCGGGCACCTTCTGAACGGCATGAGGGCGGGAAAATGGAAAAACATCCTTTTCTGCCCCACTGGGGCCCTCCACTCCCCCACCTCCGCCTTTCAGGGGGAGAGTATCCCCGGCATCTGTCACGCCATCTCCATCTCCACCAGCAAATAACCCTCCCGCTGGCCTGCAAGGGCCTGTCAAAAGACGGGCCGGTATCAAACCGGCCTCTGCGAAAGGTTGTAACAGCCATGGAATATTTCAATGCGTTTCTCTGCGGCGGCATTCTGTGTATCATCGGACAGCTTCTGATTGACAAAACCTCCCTCACTCCGGCCAGAATTCTGGTCGCCTATGTGACCGCAGGGGTGATTCTCAGCGGCGTGGGGGTGTATCAGCATCTGGTGGACTGGGGCGGCGCCGGGGCCACGGTGCCCCTCACCGGCTTTGGCCACCTGCTGGCCAAGGGAGTCAAAAAGGCTGTGGAACAGGACGGCCTGCTGGGCGCCCTCACCGGCGGCTCCACGGCGGCGGCCGGCGGCATCACGGCGGCAATCTTTTTCGGCTTTCTGGTCGCGCTGGTCTGCAAACCAAAGCCCAAGGGGTAAGGCAAAAAGAGGGCAAGGCATGGATAAACGTGCCTTGCCCTCTTTTTGTCTTTGCCACCCTGGAAGGGGCTGTCCTCTAAATTTTTTTATTTCCCTCTTGACATTCGAGAAAAATACGTTATACTGTACATATAGTATATATACACTAAATCCAACATGACAGCGGAGCGGCAGTGGCGCCGGACCAGCGCGCGGCTGGCAGCCAAGGCTTCCCCGGCTGTTGAAAGGCGGGACGAATGGATATCATATTGAGCAATGCCAGCGGAAAGCCCATCTACGAGCAGATTACCGACCAGGTGAAGGAGCAGATCATGTCCGGCGCGCTGTCGGCGGGGGACGCCCTGCCCTCCATGCGGCTGCTGGCCAAGGAGCTGCGCATCTCGGTCATCACCACCAAGCGGGCCTATGAGGAGCTGGAACGGGACGGTTTCCTGGAAAATGTCCCAGGCAAGGGCTGCTTTGTCGCTCCCCAGAACCGGGAGCTGCTGCGGGAAGCTCAGCTGCGGAAGGTGGAGGAAAAGCTCTCCCAGGCTGTGGAGGAGGCCCGGAGGGGCTCCTTCCCCCTGGAGGATTTACATGAAATGCTGGATATCCTGTATAAAGGAGAAGGATTATGAAAAATTGTATTCAAATCAGGGGGCTGTGCAAGTCCTACGGGGATTTTTCCCTGAAAAATATTGACCTGACCCTCCCCGGCGGTTCCATCCTGGGACTCATCGGCGAGAATGGGGCGGGCAAGACCACCACCATCAAGTGCATTCTCAATCTCATCCACCGGGACGCAGGGGAGATCACTGTGCTGGGGTACGACAGTGTAAAGGAGGAGTGCCTGGCCAAGCAGGACGTGGGCGTCGTCATGGACGAGTGCTTCTTCCACGACACCCTCCGCCCCCGGGACGTGGGGAAAGTTCTGGCTCCCGCCTACAAAAACTGGGACGGGGACCTGTTCCAGTCCTACCTGGACAAATTCGGTCTGCCCGGCAAGAAGCTCATTAAGGAGTTCTCCCGGGGGATGAAGATGAAGCTGTCCTTGTCCGCCGCCCTGGCCCACCACCCAAAGCTGCTCATCCTGGACGAGGCCACCGCCGGGCTGGACCCGGTAGTGCGGGACGAGATTCTGGACGAGTTTTTGGGCTTCATCCAGGACGAGGACCACGCCATCCTCATGTCCAGCCACATC
>JAAVYL010000038.1 GCA_022791075.1 Lawsonibacter sp.
CAAAGAATTTATGCGTCAGAAACAGCAAATCGTGAACACTCTTTTTGAGCAAGGCAGCTGCTGATTTTGTTACCCACCCCCGCCGAAAAACTACAAAATTTCTTCGGCGTTTTCTTACAATTTCATATTGGCGTTGACATACTTATTCTTCGATCAAATAGACATGAAAAAAGCCTGGAACCGTTGCGGCTCTAGGCTTTTCTCTGTGGCGCAGTAGGAGGGATTCGAACCCTCGAGCCCTTATCAGGCTACACGATTTCCAGTCGTGCTCGTTATGACCACTTCGATACTACTGCATTGTCCATACCGCTGTCCTGGTCAGTGAGACAGCATCATGTATTATACCAGCTTTTCACCGTTAGTCAAGCCCCTTTTTAAAAAATTGTAAAATTTTAATTTCCGTCCTTTAGCTCCTTGAGGGAAATACTGGAAGAGGCGGGATTTCAGGATCTGAGGTTGATTCCTTCGGAAAAAAGAGGTATACTGTGCGGTATGGAGTTTAGCTAGGATTGGACAGTGATCATGATGAAGTATGACTTTACAACAATAATAGACCGCAGCGGAAGGGACGCCCTGGCAATCGACGGTCTGGGACAGGGGGACGCGCCTCCCGGGCCAAAGCCGGGGTTTGACATAATCCCCATGTGGGTAGCAGATATGAATTTTCCGACAGTGCCTACAATACCAGAGGCAATAATCAGCCGGGCGCAGCATCCAGCCTATGGATATTTCAACATTTCAGAGGAGTACTACGCCTCCATTATCCAGTGGCAGGAGCGGCGAAACGGCGTTTCCGGGCTGACAAGAGAGTGCATCGGCTATGAGAACGGGCTGCTGGGCGGGGTGCTCAGCGCCCTGAACGCGGTTGCATCCCGGGGAGACAATGTGCTGCTCCACTCACCTGCCTATATTGGCTTTACCAAGGTGCTGGAGCAGAACGGCTACCATATCGTCTATTCTCCGCTGGCTCAGGATGAACAGGGGGTCTGGCGAATGGATTTTGAAGACATGGCACAAAAGCTGAAGGCACACCATATCCACGCAGCGATTCTCTGCTCGCCCCACAACCCCTGCGGCCGGGTGTGGGAGCGACGGGAGCTGGAACGGGCTATGGAGATTTACCGGGAGCACGATGTGTATGTCATTTCTGATGAGATATGGTCCGACATTATCCGACCCGGCTGCAGGCACGTCCCCACGCAGAGTGTTTCGGAGGACGCCCGCCGCCGGACTGCGGCGCTGTATGCCCCTTCCAAAACCTTCAACCTGGCCGGACTGACCGGGAGCTACCACATTATTTATGACAGGTGGCTCCGGGACCGCGTGGAGCGAGAGGGGACGCTGTCCCACTACAATACCGTAAATGTGCTTTCCATGCACGCCCTGACCGGTGCCTATCGCCCGGAGGGACACCAGTGGGTGGACGAGCTGTGTCAGGTCATTGCGGAAAATGTGGATTATGCTGTGGACTATATCCGGAGCCATTTTCCGGGGGTGTCGGTGTTCAAGCCCCAGGGGACCTACATGCTCTTTCTGGACTGCTCCGGGTGGTGTGAAGGCCACGGGAGCACTGTTGGGCAGCTGCTCCAGGCCGGCTGGGATGTGGGGGTGGCCTGGCAGGACGGCCGTCCGTTCCGGGGTCCCTGTCATATCCGCATGAATCTGGCGCTGCCCCTCAGCAGGGTGCAGGAGGCGTTTGAACGGCTGAAAAGGTATGTTTTTGTCCCCTGAATCCGGGGGAACTGGAGTTTAAGAACCGCTGTTTTTGTAGGGCAGTACAGAAAACAGGAGGGAGACCTGGGAAAATTATCCGCGCCAGATCCACAAAAAACGGAATATTCCGGAAAATAAGGTTGACAAAGTGTCATTTTTTGATAAAATAGGAAAAGGTCAAAAGGCGTACGCCTTTTTTCTGTTTTGTTGTATTTCCCACAAAACAGAATGATTTCGTGCGGACCTGAAGACCTAAGGTATTTTTAGGAGGTATATAATGAAAAAGAGGATCAGTATGCTGCTGGCTCTCGCCATGATGGTTACCCTGGCGAGCTGCGGAACCAGCGGCAAAGAGAACAACCCTGGCAGTCAGAGCAATCCCGGCAGCCAGAGCACCACTGGCAGCCAGAGTAATTCCGGCAGTCAGGGCGGCTCCGACGCTGGTAAGGACTGGCACATCGGCATTATCACCGGCACCGTCTCTCAGTCTGAGGACGACCTGCGGGGCGCCCAGGCCATTCAGGCCAAGTATGGCGAGGATAAGGTCATCCTGTCCACCTACCCTGACAACTTCTCTGATGAGCTGGAGACCACCGTTCAGACCATTGTCAATATGTCTGACGACCCCAAGATGAAGGCCATCATTGTCAACCAGTCCGTCCCCGGCACTGCCGAGGCGTTTGCTCAGGTCAAGGAGCGCCGCCCTGACATCCTGTGCATTGCCGGTGAGGCCCACGAGGACCTGCCTGTTGTTGGCGCGTCCGCCGATCTGGTGTGCAACAACGACTTCGTCTCCCGCGGCTACCTCATCATCCGCAGCGCACACGAGCTGGGCTGCGATACCTTCGTTCACATCTCCTTCCCCCGGCACATGTCCTATGAGACCATGAGCCGCCGCGTGGCTGTTATGCAGGAGGCCTGCAAGGAGTTCGGCATGGAGTTCAAGATGGAGACCGCTCCCGACCCCAGCACCGACGTAGGCACCCCCGGCGCCCAGGCCTTTGTGCTGGAGAAGGCCCCCGAGTGGATCCAGAAGTATGGCCAGAATTCCGCTTATTTCTGCACCAACGATGCCCACACCGCGCCTCTGCTGCAGCGGCTGCTGGAGCTGGGCGGCTTCTTCATCGAGGCTGACCTGCCCTCTCCACTGATGGGCTATCCCCAGGCTCTGGGCGAGCTGGACCTGACCGCTGAGGCCGGCGACTTTGATGCCATTTTGGCCAAGGTGGAGCAGGCCGTTGTGGACGCCGGCGGTGAAGGCCGCTTCGGCACCTGGGCTTATTCCTACGGCTACTGCCTGTCCGCCGGTCTGGCGCAGCACGCCATTAACGTGATTGAGGGCAGAAGCGAGATCACCGACATGGATGCTGTGGCTGAGACTCTGCAGGAGTTCTCCCCCAAGGCCACCTGGAACGGCTCCGGCTACACCAATGCTGACACCGGCGTCAAGGAGGACAACGTGTTCCTGATTTACCAGGATACCTATATCATGGGTAATCCTGGCAAATTCATGGGCGCGACCGAAGTTGAGGTGCCCGAGAAGTATTACACTGTGAAGTAATTTAAACCTTGCATTTTTAAGAATCAATCACAGGACAGGGGGAGGTACGTGCTCCCCCTGTTTAGTTAAATAAGGGTGTGATTCAGATAGCTAATCCAACTGCTCCCCTGCTGGAGATGCGCAGCATCAAGAAGGACTTTTTTGGCAACCAGGTCCTCACTGACATCAATTTCACCTTGGGTGCGGGCGAGGTCCTGGGTCTGTGCGGAGAGAATGGTGCGGGTAAAAGTACGCTGATGAAAATTCTTTTCGGCATGGATGTAATCCGGGAGACCGGCGGCTATGAGGGGGATATCCTCATCAATGGCGAAAAGAAGGAGTTCAATACCCCCTTTGACGCGCTGAATGCGGGCATCGGCATGGTTCACCAGGAGTTCTCCCTCATCCCCGGCTTCACTGCAACCGAGAATATTCTGCTCAACCGGGAACCCCAGAAGAAAAATGTAATCTCTCAAATCTTTGGCGAGCGATTCAACACCTTGGACTACAAGGAAATGGACCGCCGCTCTGCTGCGGCCGTCCAGAAGATGGGCGTGGAGATTGACGCGAAAATGGTGATCAGCAGTATGCCCGTGGGCCATAAGCAGTTCACCGAAATTGCCCGGGAGCTGAGCAAGGACCAGCTCAAGCTGCTGATTCTGGACGAGCCCACCGCTGTTCTGACCGAGAAGGAGGCCGAGGCCCTGCTGGAGTCCATCCGGGGCATGGCGGCCCAGGGCATATCAATCATCTTTATCACCCACCGTCTCCACGAGATTTTGGCGGTGTGTGACAAGGTGGTGGTGATGCGGGACGGCTATGTGGTTCAGGACGTCTCTGCCAAGGGAGCCAGCGTGGAGGACATCACCCGCTGGATGGTCGGCCGTGACATCACAGGTCCCGGCGTCCAGACGGAGCCCGGGGAGAGACGCTCCAGTGAAAAGGTTGCCATGTCGATCAAGCGTCTTTGGGTGGACATGCCCGGCGAGACGGTGCGCGACGTGAGCCTGGATGTGCAGGAGGGTGAGATCCTGGGCATCGGCGGCCTGGCAGGTCAGGGCAAGCTGGGGATTCCAAACGGCATTATGGGCCTGTATGAGGCCGGCGGCAGCGTGGTGTTCGACGGGAAGGAAATCCCGCTGAACAGTCCGCGAAGGTGCCTGGACGCCTCCCTGGCCTTTGTTTCGGAGGACCGGCGGGAGGTAGGATTGCTGCTGGATGAGACCCTGGAATGGAACGTAGCCTTCCCGGCGATGCAGATTCAGAACAAATTTCTGAAAAAGCTGTTGGGCGGCGTTGTCAAATGGCGGGATGAAAGGGCAATCCGCACAGTGACCCAAAAGTATATTGACCAGCTGCAGATAAAATGCACCAGCTCCAAGCAGAAGGCAAAGGAACTGTCCGGCGGCAACCAGCAGAAGGTGTGCCTGGCCAAGGCCTTTGCTCTGGAGCCCAGGTTCCTCTTCGTGTCTGAGCCAACCCGGGGCATCGACGTGGGCGCAAAGGCCCTGGTGCTGGAGGCGCTGAGACAGTTTAACCGGGAGAACGGCGTCACCATTGTGATGATCTCCTCCGAGCTGGAGGAGCTGCGGCAGACCTGCGACCGCATTGCCATTGTCTCCGGGGGACAGATTGCCGGTATCCTGCCTGCGTCCGCCCCTTCTGAGGAGTTCGGCATCCTGATGGTCAGTCAGGTGAAGTGAGGAGGGACGAAATGGGAAACACGAATCAAGGGGCTGCGCTGGGGAAAAGCCGCCTGCGCGGACTGGTTGACCAGTATGGCCTGCCCCGGCTGATTATCACCGGCTTTTTGCTTTTCCTCTTTATTTTGGCCCCCATTGGCGGGGCGGACCTGCCGACCCAGATTACCAATGTAATCAATCGTTTCAGCTGGAATTCGGTTCTGGTGCTGGCCATGGTGCCCATGGTGCACGCCGGCTGCGGGCTGAACTTCGGCCTGCCTCTGGGCATTCTGGCCGGACTGCTGGGAGCCACCCTGTCCATCGAGATGGGCTATACCGGGGGCATCAGCTTTTTTATGGCCATTGTCATCGCCACCCCCTTCGCCCTCCTGCTGGGCGGCGGCTACGGCCTGCTGCTTAACCGGATCAAGGGAGGAGAGATGATGGTTGCCACCTATGTGGGATTCTCTTCGGTGTCCTTTATGTGCATGATGTGGCTGCTGATCCCCTATACCAACCCCTCCATTGTCATGGCTTACACCGGCGTGGGTCTTCGTAACACCTTCTCTTTGGAGAACTTCTATGCCAACGTGCTGTCTGATTTTTGGAAAATTGACCTCAGGAATTATAATATCAACCTGATTATCCCCACAGGCACACTGCTGTTCTTTGCTCTGCTGGCCCTGATTATGTGGGCGTTCCTTCACACCAAAACCGGTACCGCCATGACCGCCGTGGGCTCCAACCCCACCTTTGCCAAGGCCTCGGGCATCAATGTGGACAGGATTCGGCTGCTCTCGGTTGTCCTCTCCACCTGGCTGGGCGCTGTCGGTATCCTGGTTTATCAGCAGGGCTTTGGCTTTGTCCAGCTCTATACGGCCCCCCACTTTATGGCTATGCCGACAGTGGCGGCCATCCTGATCGGCGGCGCGTCGGTGAACAAGGCCTCCATTGCCAATGTTGTCATTGGCACCATCCTGTTCCAGGGCCTTATGACTATGACCCCCACAGTGATGAATGCCCTGATCCATATGGACATGAGCGAGGTTATCCGGCAGATTGTCTCCAACGGAATGATTGTCTATGCCCTGACAAGAAAGGAGGGAGCACGATGAGCGGAACAAAGAGCGTGAGCGAGCAGGCGGTGAACCTGCTGCGAAACAATATTGTCCCTCTGATGTTTATCATCATCTGCTCTATTTGCATCCCTCTTTCCGGCTTTACGCCCGGGTACCTGATTAATGAGATAGTCACCCGCATGGGCCGGAACATCTTTCTCATTCTCAGCCTGCTGATCCCCATCATGGCAGGCATGGGTCTGAACTTCGGCATGACCCTGGGGGCCATGGCCGGAATGCTGGCCCTGATTTTTGTCACTGACTGGCAGATCTGGGGGATCCCCGGGATTGTTCTGGCCATGCTTCTGTCCATCCCGTTCTCGGTTTTGCTGGGCCTGATGTGCGGCAAGCTGATGAATATGGCCAAGGGCCGGGAGATGATTCTGGGTTATATTCTGAACTACTTTGTCACCGGCCTCTACCAGCTGGTGGTGCTCTACATGATGGGCTCCATCATCCCCATTATGCACGCCTCCATTCGTCTGCCCAGAGGCTTCGGTATCCGCACCACAGTGAGTCTGGCCAATATGCGCCGGAGTCTGGACAACCAGTTTGCCCTCTATGTCGGCAAAGTGAAGATCCCCGTGCTGACCTTTATTGTCATCGGCCTGCTGTGCCTGTTTATTGTCTGGTTCCGCCGCACTAAGCTGGGCCAGGATATGCGGGCGGTCGGCCAGGACATGGAGGTGGCCCGGGCCGCCGGCATCAAGGTGGAGCGCACCCGTATTATCGCCATCATCATGTCCACCATTTTTGCCGGCTTCGGTATGATTATCTATCTGCAGAATATGGGCAACTTCCCCACCTGCACCGCCCACTCCCAGGTCGGCATGTTCTGTATCGCCGCCCTGCTGATGGGAGGGGCCAGTGTGGAGAAAGCCTCCATCGGCAATGTGTTTCTCGGCGTTATTCTGTTTCACACCATGTTTATTGTGGCCCCAAAAGCGGGCGCAGCCATCACCGGCGACCCCATGATCGGCGAGTTTTTCCGGGTATTTGTCTCCTACGGCGTTATCACGGTTGCGCTGATTATGTATGAGAGCAAGAAGCGCAGAGCCAAGAGCCAGGGCGGCGCGCTGCTGGCCCTGGCCCAGCGGGAGCAGGAAGGGGGCGCTCAGGCGTGAAGGACAGAAAGCTTCTCTTTCGGATCGGCGCGCTGGCCATCTGTGTCATTGTGGCCGCAGTGATGCTGGTCATTGGACGGGGACACACGATCTATCTGGACAACAAGACCGTGGAGGACTATAATGGCCAGAGCTACTCCGCGTTTCACAAGGTGGTGATCACCGTCAAGGGTGAGGAGGTGGCCAAGCTGGGCAAGCGGGAGCGCGGCATGTCCACCTGGATGGGACAAAACTTCCGCATGACCCTGGAGATCACCGAACAGAAGGGGGACGACCCCGTTATCAAAGAGGTTGACGTGAAGCTGCCCTACAGTGTGGACGGCATCATTATCAACCTGCCCGCGCTGCTGGCCGGCCTGCCTGAGGAGGCCTGGTTTGACGAGTTTATCCCCGCACCGGAGCCGGACATCAGTGAGGAGCTTCCCGGCGAAGGAGACGAGTTCGGTTTCGGCGACGAGATGGGCATGGAAGGGGAAAACCTGGGCATGTAAGAGGTCCACACCCAGCGGAAGGGCTGAGTTGTTTTAAACAGACACAGGACCGCTCCGCCTGCGGCGGGGCGGTCCTGCTATTTAAAAGGAGGAACGCGATATGGCAGTTTTATCCAAGCTGGAACCCAAACCTGTATTTGACTATTTTGAAAAGCTGTGCTCTGTGCCCCACGGCAGCGGAAACACCAGGCAGATCAGCGACCTGTGCGTGAGCTTTGCCCGGGAGCTGGGCCTGCGCTGGCGGCAGGATGAGCTGAACAATGTGGTCATTTGGAAGGATGCCTCCCCGGGCTATGAGAGCGCGGCGCCCATTATCCTTCAGGGCCACATGGACATGGTGTGCGTCAAGACGGAGGACTGCCCCAAGGACATGGCGAAGGAGGGACTGGACCTGGTCACCGACGGGGAGTGGGTCTGGGCGGACCGGACCTCCCTGGGGGGAGACAACTGCATTGCCGTGGCCATGATTCTGGCCATTCTGGCCGACAACACCCTGCCCCATCCCCCTCTGGAGGCGGTATTTACCGTGGATGAGGAGACGGGGATGGATGGCGCCTTTGGTCTGGACTGCTCCGACCTGAAGGGGAGGAAGCTGCTCAACCTGGACTCGGAAGAGGAGGGGGTCTTCACTGTCTCCTGTGCCGGGGGCGTGCGGCTGGACTGCGTCCTGTCCGGGACGCAGGAGAAGCTGGCGGGGGAATGTGGCTATACCCTCACCCTCTCCGGCTTGCTGGGGGGGCACTCCGGGGCTGAGATTCACAAGGGCCGGGCCTCCGCCAACCAGACCATGGGCCGGGTGCTGTACAGCGCCATGGAGCGAATCCCCGGCCTGCGGGTGGCTGACATCCGGGGCGGCAGGTTTGGCAACGTGATCTGCCCTCTGAACCAGGCGAAAGCAGCGGTGCCGGCGGACCGGGCGGCAGAGTTTGAGGCCTTTGTCCGGGAGTTTGACGGTGTGCTGAAGAACGAGTACACCGGCTGCGACGACGGCATCACCCTGACCTGTGAGGAGACCGCTTTGGACAGCGCCCTGTCTCGGGGGGACACGGCCCGGCTGCTGCGCACCCTGCTGGCCATTCCCCAGGGGGTTCAGGCCATGAATGTGGACTTTCCGGGGCTGGTGCAGACCTCTTTGAACCTGGGGGTCATGGGCATGGAGGAGGACGGACTTCACATCAACCTCTCCGTCCGCTCCTGCATCGCCACCCAGAAGGAGATGATGGTCCAGCGGGTGGCGGCCATTGTGGAGCAGGGGGGAGGCACGGTGTCCCGCTCGGGGGACTACCCCGGCTGGCAGTATGCCCGGCAGTCTGTTCTGCGGGAGGACATTTTGGCCGCATACCGGGCGGTAAGCGGCCAGGAGGGCCGGATCGAGGCCACCCACGGCGGCCTGGAGTGCGGCCTGTTTATTGAGAAAATTCCCGGACTGGACGTGGTGTCCGCCGGACCGGAGCTCCACGATATCCACTCCCCCCTGGAGAAGCTGGGCGTGGCCTCCACCAGGCGGGTCTATGAGATGACCTGCGAGCTGCTCAGACGCAGCCGGTAAGGCTAGAGGACCAGGGCCAAAAGGGAGGTTATGATGCCGCAGACACAGATGGCGATGGAGCTCATGGCCCCCTGAACCTGGCCGATCTCCATGGCCCGGGTGGTGCCCAGGGCGTGGCTGCAGGCCCCAATGGCCAGCCCCTCGGCCACAGGGTCGGTGATGCGGAAGGTTTTGGCAAACAGAGGGGCCAGAACCGCGCCGGTGAGTCCGGCCACAATGACGGCCGCCGCTGCGATGCCGCCCACGCCGCCCCGGCTCTCAGCGACGCCGATGGCGATGGCCGTGGTGACGCTTTTGGGCAGGAGAGAGGCGGTGAGAGTCTCCTCCACGTGGAACACCCGGCACAACAGCAGGATGCTGCCCACGCTGGTGACGCTTCCGGCCAGACAGCCGGCCAATACAGGAAGGAAATATTCCTTTAAGATATCCCGCTGGTTATAGATATTCAGCGCCAGTACAGCGGTGACAGGGCCCAGCATCAGCTTGATAAAATTGCCCCCTGCGGCATAGCAGCTGTAGGGGATGCGGAATACTGCCAGCACGCCGATGATCAGGGCGGCGGCTGTTAAGAGGGGGTTGCACAGCAGCAGCCCCGTCTTTTTTTGCAGCCAGCACCCTGCCCACCAGGCTGCGGTGGAGAGCGTCAGGCCGAAAAGCGGAGAGGACAGGATGGCGTCAGCCATTGCGGTCCGCCCCCCTTCGCCTGGAATGACGGATGAGCCACTGCACCGTCCAGGCAGTGACAAAATAGACCACCGGGGTGGTGAGAAAGCTGATGGACAGAAAGGGGAACAGCTGGCGCAGCAGGGCTGGGGCGTGCTCCAGAACCCCCACGCAGGAGGGCAGGAAGAAAAAAGCCATGTTGGCCACCAGAAAGCCGCTGGACCGCCGGATGTGCTCCGGCTTGAGGACCTTGGTGAACAGCAGGAATCCCAAAAGAAGTAAAGCGACAACACTTGCCGGAAAGGCCACGGGGATGAGGGCGGCAATGCCCTCAGAGAGCAGGCACAGGCCGAGGATAATGGCCAGCTCACCCATAATATTCATACTGCTCACCTCTCATCGCTGCGCCCCACCAGGTAGTCCAGAGACACACTGTAAAAGTCGGCCATTTGGACAAGGACGGAGGCAACAGGTTCCCGTTCCCCGCGTTCATATCGCACATAGGTGTTTAACGCCAGACCCATCTCTTTGACCAGATCTTTTTGGGATAAATTCTGTTCTTTCCGAAGCACAAGAAGACGTTCCGGTAATTTCGTCATTTTTTCGTTTCCCTCTTGACAACCCCGTTTGGGGTGTATATAATTGGATGATAGAAACCCCATTTGGGGTCTTGTGGAGGTATTATAATGGATGATCTGATGAAGTGTCTGTACCAATTTATGCTGGAGCACCGCATGGGAAGCCTGCGGGACGACAGAGAATACTGCGAGTTGTCTTTGAACGTGGAATTACAGACCGAACGGGTCCGCGGGTATTTGACCGGGGAACAGCGCAAGGAATTAAACCGTCTCATTGACGCCACAAGCCGTCAGAACAGCATGGTAATCGACCATGCCTTTCAGGCGGCATTGGCTCTGTCCAAAGAACTGAATACCCTGGTGCGGGCGTAAGAGTCTCCTTTGACAAGGGGGCGCGCTGCCCTATTCCCAAATTGCAGTGGCGAAGTAGTCCTCGGGGGTTTCCGCTCGGCGGAGCAGGCGGGTGGAGCCGTCTTCGCACAGGAGGACCTCGGCGGAGCGCAGCCGGCCGTTGTACTGGTAGCCCATGGAGTGGCCGTGGGCGCCGGTGTCGTGGATGACCAGCAGGTCGCCAACCTGAATTTCGGGCAGCATCCGGTCCACGGCAAATTTGTCGCAGTTTTCGCACAGGGAGCCGGTGACATCATACATATGGTCTGCGGGGGCGTTCTCCCTGCCCATGACAGTGATGTGGTGGTAGGCGCCATAGATGGCTGGGCGCATGAGATTGGCCGCGCAGGCGTCCACCCCGATATACTCTTTGTAAATATGCTTCTCGTGAATAACACGGGTGACCAGGTGGCCATAGGGGGCCAGCATGAACCGGCCCAGTTCGGTGTGGATGGCCACGTCTCCCATCCCGGCGGGGACCAGGATTTCCTCAAAAGCCTTCCGCACTCCCTGGCCGATAACTGCGATATCGTTGGCGGGCTGCTCCGGACGGTAAGGCACCCCCACGCCGCCGGACAGGTTGATGAAGGTGATATGACAGCCGGTCTCCTCCTTCAGTTCCACAGCCATTCGGAAGAGGATGGCGGCCAGGGCGGGGTAATAGTCGTTGGAGATGGTGTTGGAGGCCAGAAAGGCGTGGATGCCGAACTCCTCCGCCCCCAGCTCCCTCAGCTGCCGGAAGGCTTCGGTCATCTGAGCCCGGGTCAGGCCATACTTTGCGTCGCCGGGCTTGTCCATCACTTGAAAGCCCTCTTTGCTCTCCCCCAGGGAAAAGGTACCGCCAGGGTTATACCGGCAGGAAATTTTCTTTGGGATATAGCCGATGGTATCCTTTAAAAAGCTGATGTGGGTGATGTCGTCCAGATTGATGACAGCCCCCAGTTGGGCGGCCAGGGCAAACTCCCCGGCGGGGGTGTCGTTGGAGGAAAACATGATTTCCTCCCCGGCAAAGCCGCACCGCTGAGACATCATCAGCTCGGTGAGGGAGGAGCAGTCCACGCCGCAGCCCTCCTCGTGCAGAATGCGGAGAATCCCCGGAGTGGGGGTGGCTTTAACGGCAAAGTGCTCCCGGAAGCCGGGGTTCCAGGCGAAGGCCGCCTGCAGGGCCCGGGCGTTTTCCCGGATGCCCCGCTCATCATAGAGATGGAAGGGGGTGGGGTAGGCTTTGACAATTTCCTGGAGCTGGTCCAGGGTGACAAAGGGCTTTTTCATGGGGTGTCCGCTCCTCTAATCAGCAATAGCTGTGTATTTTTAGGCGTTTTGGCCGTCCAGACGGGCGGCTGTATCCGCAGCATAGTTAGTCTATCCAATTCGAGCGGTTTTGTCAATAAATTTCCTTGACAATACAGGGTGTAAAGTGGGATACTTATTTCCGCAAAAAGTATAAAGAGAGAGGGGATCAGCGTATGTCCTATTCCAAGGAAGATATCATCCGCATTGTTCAGGAGCAAGACGTTGAGTTTATCCGGATGCAGTTTACCGATATTTTCGGGCAGATGAAGAATGTGTCCATTACTGCCTCCCAGGTGGAGAAGGCGGTAAACAACCAAATCATGTTTGACGGCTCCTCCATTGAGGGCTTTACCCGAATCCACGAGTCGGACCAGTGCCTGTACCCTGATCTGAACAGCTTTGCCGTTCTGCCCCCCGAAGCCGCCGGAGGCCAGGTGGCCCGAATGTTCTGCGATGTGTACAACACCGACGGCACGCCCTTTGTGGGCGACCCCCGGGGTGTGCTGCGCCGGGTGCTGCGCCGGGCGCGGTCCATGGGCTTTGACGTGTTCAACATCGGCCCCGAGCTGGAATTTTTCCTCTTTGAGACCGACCGGGAGGGCCACGCCACCACCTATACCCGGGACGAGGCGGGGTATTTCGACCTGGGCCCCCTGGACCACGGGGAGACCACCCGGCGGGAGATCTGCCTGGCCCTGGAGCAGCTGGGCTTTGAGATTGAGGCCAGCCACCACGAGTGCGCCGTGGCCCAGCATGAGATCGACTTTAAATATAATAACGCCCTGGACGGGGCGGATAAGATCATGACCTTTAAGCTGATCACCAAGAGCATTGCCCAAAAAAACGGCCTGCACGCCACCTTTATGCCCAAGCCCATTTATGACGTGGCAGGAAACGGGATGCACCTGAACATGTCTCTGTTCAAGGACGGGAAAAATGTGTTCTGCGACCCCAATGGGAAGCGGGGCCTGTCCAAAATAGCCTACTCCTTTATTGCCGGCCTGCTAGACCACGTCCAAGGCTTCACCGCCGTGACCAATCCTCTGGTAAACTCCTACAAGCGGCTGGGCGCAGGACATGAGGCCCCCCGCTACCGGGCCTGGTCTGCCTCCAACCGTTCCGCCCTTATTCGAATCCCCGCCGCCCGGGGCCAGGCCACCCGGGTGGAGCTGCGCAGCCCCGATCCCTCCTGCAACCCCTATCTGGCAGTGGCGGTCTGCCTGGCCGCCGGTCTGGACGGTATCGCCCGGGGGCTGACGCCCCCTCCCGAGATCACCGGGGATATCTATGCCATGGACGACCGTACCCGGAAAGAGCACGGCATCTACTGTCTGCCCGATAATTTGAAGGACGCTCTGGATGAGCTGAAAAAGGACGCCTTGATTCTGGATGTGCTGGGCCAGCATGTGGCGGAGCACTATATCAAGGGCAAGCTGAAGGAGTGGAACGAGTATCAGACCCGGGTGTCCAGCTGGGAACTGGAGAAGTACTTGGTAATTTATTAAAGTCTGTGCCGGAGGCGGCAGTGTCTGCCCCCGGTCTTTCTATGGGTGTCCGCGCATACGCTGAGACCAGAAAGGGGCGATTCTATGCGCTTTACCAAAATGGAAGGCCTGGGCAATGACTATATTTACCTCAACTGTCTGGAGAGGACTCCGGCGGACCTGCCCGCGCTGGCCGTCCGGCTGTCTGACCGGCACTTCGGGGTGGGGGCGGACGGCCTCATCTGCATCAGGCCGGGCCGGACCGGAGACTTCACCATGGAGATGTACAATGCCGACGGCTCCCGGGGGGCGATGTGCGGCAACGGGATCCGCTGTGTGGGCAAATATGTGTATGACAGGGGGCTCACGTCCAAGACCTGTCTCACCGTTGACACTGATGCCGGTCCCAGAGAACTGGAGCTCCACGTCGCGGACGGCCGGGTGGACCAGGTGACGGTGCACATGGGGGCGGTCCGGGTGGAGGCGGCTGTTCAGGCAGAGGCGGCGGGAGAGAGCTTTCGGGTGGTCCCTGTCTCCGCGGGCAACCCACATGGGGTCATTTTCTGCCAGGATCCGGAAAAAATCAGCCTGGAGCTGCTGGGTCCCCTGCTGGAGTGCGCGCCCGTCCTGGGAGAGAGGCGGAATATTGAGTTTGTCTCCTGCCCGGACCGGACACACCTGAGCCTCCGGGTGTGGGAGCGGGGGAGCGGGATCACCCTGGCCTGCGGCACAGGGGCCTGTGCCGCCTTCGGAGCTGCTCTGGCGGAGCGGCGGTGCGGAAACCGGGTGGAGGCCCGGCTTCCGGGGGGTGTCCTCACCCTGGAACAGCAGGGGGAGAACATTCTCATGACAGGTCCTGCCCGGACGGTTTTTGAGGGGGAACTGGAGTGAGGGGCGGCCTCTGCACCGCCCTGTGACCTCCCGCCGGCAAAAATCACAGCTTGACAACCGGGGGGGATACCTTTATTATATAAGAATCGTGTCTGGAGGAGGGGGGAGCCGCTATGGAGTATATTACCAGCCGTCAAAATCCCATCTGCACCCATTTTCGAAAGCTGGCGTCCTCCCGAGCCTATCGGGAGGAGACAGGACAGATGCTGTGTGACAGCCCTAAGCTCCTTCAGGAGGCAAAGCTGTGGGGGCAGACTGTTCTTGCTGTTCTGCACACTGAGGGGGCAGAGCTGCCTCCCTTTGATGATGACAAAACCAGGGTGATCCAGGTCACCGGAAGCGTGATGGAATCGGTGAGCCCTATGAAGACTCCCCAGGGGGTGGTGTTCTCCTGTGTTTCCGCGCGGCACACCCCACCGGAGAAGCTGGAACCGGGGCGCTACCTGGTGCTGGACAGGGTGCAGGACCCGGGAAACGTGGGTACCATCCTGCGCACAGCGGACGCCTTTGGCTGTGACGAGGTGTTTCTGCTCCCCGGCTGTGCCGATGTGAACAGCCCCAAGACCATTCGGGCTGCCATGGGGGTCCATTTCCGCAGGGCCATCTGTCAGTGCACCCTGGAGGAGCTGGCCGTCCTCCTTCGCCAGGCGGGAATTCCCATGTACGCCGCCGCTTTGGGAGAGAATACCGCCGACGTGCGGGATGTGGATTTATCCAATGCCGCCGTGATTATCGGCAGTGAGGGACAGGGGGTCTCCCGGGCGGTGCTGGAGGCCTGTGCGGGAACGCTGAAAATCCCCATGTCCCGCCGCTGTGAGTCCCTGAACGCCGCTGTGGCGGCCGCGGTCATCCTCTGGGAGATGGCCCGCTGATTACTCCGGCCGTCCGCCGGATTTGGTTCGCCGGTATACCAGCAGGGTGAACAGGGCGGACAGGGCCATCATGACCAGGAACAGAAGGTAGGAGGCTACGTAGCCCCCCGTCCGGTCGGCCAGCAGGCCGGGGACGGGCCCGAAGGCCACAATACCGAGGGCGTAGAGGGTCTGGCTCCACTGCAGCCCCTTGGCAAAGCCCGCGTCCCCTAAAAAGTCACGGGCCCAGATGGACAGAGATACGTTGCTCACCGGCATCCCCATGCCGAAAGCGATCACGGCGGCAAAGGCTGTGAGCCGGCTGTGGTTGGGGGCGAGACAGAACAGAGCGTAGGACAGCAGGATTATGCCATAGAGAAAGACAGTGGACAGCAGTCCACCCAGCCGGTCGGCCAGCTCACCGCAGAGCAGCTTTCCCACAATCAGGGCCACCCCCATGCAGGAGACCAGAGCGGCCACGGTGCCCGGGTCAAAGCCCTCCGTGCGGTACAGCACACCCACATTGCCGATGCCGATGGCGGTGGGCGCTCCAATGAGAAAGACTGCGGCCAGATACATGCCCCAGCAGGCCGGAGTCATTCCGCCGGGGGCGGGACGGCAAGGGGCTGGGGAGCTCGGGTCCGTGCTCCCCTGGCAATAGGGGGCCAGGCCCAGCTGGGTCGGCTCGTCCCGGACAAGAAGGAAGAACAGCAGCGCCATCAGCAGAACAAAGGTCCCCTCACACCAGAAGGCAGCGGTGAGGCCCCAGCTTTGAATCAGCCAGGTGACAGGCCCGGGGAAGAGGATGGTGGCCAGTCCGCTGCCCGCCGTGGCCAGCCCCAGAGCGAGCGCGTTTCGGTCCTGAAACCAGCGGTTGATCAGCAAGGAGGCGGGAATCATTCCGGCCCAGCCGTAAGCAATCCCGGTGACGGCGGCCGCCCCGAGGTAGACGGGCAGGGATTCGGCCGCCCCAAAGAGGAACCGGGACAGGGCCAGCAGGGCCAGGGCGGAGGCTGAACAGCTCCGGATCCCCCAGCGGGCGCACAGCGGTCCGGCGGTGAACATGCCCGCGACGATAAACAGACTGCGGGTGGTGGTAATCCAGGCCGCCTGCGTGTTGGTAAAGCCGTTTTGGGCGATGATGTAGGGCTGGTAGACGGAGTACAGGTTGCTCCCCAGGCCGATGGAGCAGAAGAGCATAACGGCTCCGCCCAGGCAGACGGCCCAGGCGTAGTGCGGGCGGCGGGTTGACATATGATCACATCCTAACAGTATAAACATACCCTGGACGGGAAGATTTGTAAAGGATTATTTTACCGCTTGAGGAGGCGACCCGAATGGCAGAGGTGACATACTGGCTCTGGCTGACCACCCGGAAGGGACTGGGGGCAGTGGGAGCGTTGACGGTGCTGGACCACTTTATCACCCCGGAGCGGGCCTACTATGGGGAGCGGGAGGACTATGAGCCGCTGCCTCTGTCTGACTTCGCCAAGGAGGCCCTGCTGGACAAGAGCCTGGATGAGCCAAACCGGATTTTGGGGGAATGCGACCGGCTGTCTATGCGGATTATGACCTTTCAGGATGCGGACTACCCCCAACGGCTGCGGCAGATTGCCGACCCGCCGGCAGTATTGTATATCAAGGGCAGGACCTTCCGCTTTGACGAGGAGGCGGCCATCGGCGTGGTGGGCACACGCAGCCCTGCCCAGGCGAGCCGGCAGCGGGCGGAACGGTTTGGCATGGAGCTGGCCGCCAACGGCGCGCTGGTGGTTTCCGGCATCGCGGAGGGGATTGACAGCTGCGCTGTGAGAGGGGCGCTGAAGGGGGGAGGTCCAGTGGTGTGCCTGCTGGCCGGCGGAGCGGACCTGCACTTCCCCAAGGAAAACCGCTTTTTGTATGACGATGTGGCCGCAGTGGGGGCGCTGATCTCTGAATATCCCCCCGGCACGCCCCACAAGGGGAGTCATTTTAATCCGCGGAACCGTATCCTCAGCGGCCTGTGTCTGGGGGTGCTGGCAGTGGAGTGCGGCCCCAGCAGCGGCACCATGCTCACCGTGAACCACGCCCTGGACCAGGGGAGAGAGGTATACGCCGTCCCCATTGGCCTGGACGAGAGGTGCGCCAGGGGAACAAACGCCCTGATCCGGGATTACAAGGCCAGGCTGGTGGAGAAGGCCACGGACATTCTGGAGGATTTTGCGGAGCTGTACCCCGCCAAACTGGCCCATCTGGCGCCGCTGTCTCAGCAGGTGCTCCAGGCCAGGCTGTCCCAGCCGGACAGGCCCCGGGAGAGGGAGGAGCAGACCCGGGAGAGAACTCACGCCCCCGGCCGGGAGAGGATTCCCCAGGCGCAGCAGAAGTCCCGGTTTACTGACGACGAGCTGTCTGTTCTGGCCGCGGCGGCGGATAGAGCCCGGAGCGCCGATGAGCTGGTGGAGCAGACCCAGATCCCTGCCAAGCGGGTGCTGTCCGCCCTCACGATGCTCCAGATACAGGGGGCTGTGGAGGAGCGCCCCGGCCGCAGGTTTTATGCCCTGGTGGAGCTGGAGGGGTAATTTCGGCGTGTCAGGCCAAAGGCTGCTCTTCCATGTTCGTGATGTAGGGCAAGGGCTCTGCCCTTGCTAAATCCCAGCCCCTGCAGAATCGGGATCAGGCACAATGCGGAATAACAGTAATCAATCTCTGGAGGTAAATCCAAAGTGGCAAATAAAACAGACTTAGTGATTGTAGAGTCCCCGTCCAAGGCCAAGACCATCGGCAAATACCTGGGGCCGGGATATGAGGTAAAGGCGTCCATGGGCCATGTCCGGGACCTGCCGAAAAGTAAGCTGAGCGTGGATATTGAGCACGGCTTTGCGCCCGACTACCAGCCCATCAAGGGCAAAGAGGACGTGATCAGCGACCTGAAGAAGGCGGCCAAACGTTCGGGCAAGGTCTATCTGGCCACCGACCCTGACCGGGAGGGGGAGGCTATCTCCTGGCATCTCAAGGAGCTGCTGAGCATTCCCGACGACAAGACCTACCGGGTGACCTTCAACGAGATCACAAAGAACGTGGTCAACCAGTCCATCGCGGCCCCCCGGGCCATCGACCAGAACCTGGTGGACGCCCAGCAGGCCCGGCGCATTCTGGACCGCATTGTGGGCTATCAGCTCTCCCCGCTGCTGTGGAAGAAGATCCGCCGGGGACTGTCCGCCGGCCGGGTCCAGTCTGTGGCCACCCGGCTGGTGGTGGAGCGGGAGCTGGAGATTCGGGCCTTTGTCCCCCAGGAGTACTGGTCCATTGAGGCGGAATTGGAGCGGGTGGCCCCCAACCTGGGGACCTTCAAGGCCCAGTTCCACGGCAAGGACAAGAAAATGGAGCTCCACAGCCAGGAGGAGGCGGAGGAGATTATTGCCGCTGTCTCCCAGGGCACATGGTCAGTGGCCAAGGTGAAGCGGCAGGAGCGGCAGCGTCAGCCTGCGCCCCCCTTCACCACCTCTACCCTCCAGCAGGAGGCCTCCCGCAAGCTGAACATGTCTCCGGCACGCACCATGTCCATTGCCCAGCAGCTCTACGAGGGGGTCGAGATCTCCGGCCAGGGGGCTGTGGGCCTGATCACCTATATGCGTACCGACTCTCTGCGCCTGTCTGATGAGGCAGTGGCCGCCGCCCGGGGCTTTATCAACCAACGGTACGGCGCAGGCTACTGCCCCCCGCAGCCCCGAAGGTATAAGACCAAGGGCAACGCCCAGGACGCCCACGAAGCCATCCGGCCTTCCGACGTCACCTTGGCCCCTGATGATATTAAGAAGGACCTGACCGCCGAGCAGTACAAGCTCTATAAGCTGATCTGGAGCCGGTTTCTGGCCTGCCAGATGGCCAATGCCGTCTATGACAGCCTGTCCATTGACGCGCTCAACAGCGGTTATATTTTCCGCGCCAGCCACTCCTCCCTCAAGTTCTCCGGCTTCACCGCCGTGTATGAGGAGGGAAAGGATGATGAGGAGGAGGAAAAGACCTCCCCCCTGCCCGACCTGAAGGAGGGGGAGCCCCTCACCCACAAGAGGCTGACAAAGGACCAGCACTTCACCCAGCCCCCTGCCCGATACTCCGAGGCCAGCCTCATCCGGGCCCTGGAGGAGCAGGGTATCGGCCGGCCGTCTACCTACGCCCCCACCATCTCCACCATTATGAACCGGGAGTATGTGGTGAAGGAGGGGGGCAAGGCCCTGCGCCCCACCCCCCTGGGAGAGGTGGTCACCGGCCTGATGAAGGACAAGTTCCATGACATTGTGGATTACGACTTTACCGCCCAGATGGAGCAGCGGCTGGATAAGGTGGAGGAGGGCTCCGCCGACTGGAAGGCGCTGCTGGCGGATTTCTACAAGGACTTTGACGCTGAACTGAAAAAGGCGGAGCAGGACCTGGACGGAGAACGCATCAAGGTGCCGGACGAGGTGTCAGAGGAGATCTGTCCCCAGTGCAGCCGGAATCTGGTGATTAAATCGGGGCGCTTCGGCCGGTTCCTGGCCTGTCCCGGCTGGCCGGAATGTGACTTCACCATGCCTCTGGTGGTGGAAATGCCTGGTAAGTGCCCCCTGTGCGGCGGGCGTCTGCTCAAGCGCACCGGCAAGTCCAAAAAGACGGGCAAGCAGTATACCTACTACTGCTGTGAACGCCGGACCGGCAGGGAGGAGACCAATAAGTGTGACTTTATGACCTGGGACGTGCCTGTGAAGGACAACTGTCCGGTCTGCGGCCATACCATGTTCAAAAAGGCGGGGCGGGGCGCGAAGAAGCCCTACTGCATCAACGAGCAGTGCTCTAACTTTACCCCCGAGGAGAAGCGGGGAGGCTGGAGGAAGCCCGCTGCCCAGACCGCGGGGGAGGAGGCTGTCCCCGCCGAGACGGAGGAGAAGCCGAAAAAAACTGCCGCCAAAAAACCGGCAGCGAAGAAAACGACCGCGAAAAAGACTGCGGCAAAGAAGACAGCCGCCAAGAAAACGGCGGCGAAAAAAGAGGCGTAGGGGCGGTTTTTGGCCGCCCGCAGGCGTGCACAGGCGCCCCTGCATTCGATGTCCTGCAAAAGGAGAAACTGATATGGACAAAGTAATCGTCGTTGGCGCAGGCCTGGCGGGGAGCGAGGCTGCCTGGCAGCTGGCCCAAAGGGGCATTCCTGTAGAGCTGCGGGAGATGAAGCCGCAGAGGATGTCCCCCGCCCACCACACCGAGTATTTCGGGGAGCTGGTGTGCTCCAACTCCCTGCGGTCTGACCAGCTGGAGAACGCGGTTGGCCTTCTCAAGGAGGAGCTGCGCCGGTGCTCCTCCCTCATCATGGCCTGTGCGGAGGCCCACCGGGTGGAGGCCGGAGGGGCGCTGGCAGTGGACCGCCATGCCTTTGCCGCCGCCGTAACGAAGAAAATCAGGAGCCACCCCAATATCACCGTGACGGAGGGGGAGGTCACCAAAATCCCCGCGGAGGGAAACGTGGTGATTGCCACGGGCCCCCTGACCTCGGAGGCCTTGTCGGAGGAGATTGCCAAGCTGTTCCCGGACAGCAGATATCTCAACTTTTTTGATGCCGCCGCCCCCCTGGTCACCTTCGACAGCATTGATATGGACAGCGCCTGGTTTGCCTCCCGATATGACCGCGGGACTCCGGACTATATCAACTGTCCCCTCACCCGGGAGGAGTACGACGCCTTCTGGACCGAGCTGACCCGGGCTCAGGAGGCGGAGGTCCACGGCTTTGAGGACGCGGGAGTCTTTGAGGGCTGTATGCCGGTTGAGGTGATGGCCCGCCGGGGGCGGGATACCCTGACCTACGGTCCCCTGAAGCCGGTCGGACTGAAGGACCCCAAGACGGGGAAGGAGCCCTTCGCCGTGGTTCAGCTGCGGAAGGATAACGCCCAGGGGAGTATTTACAATATGGTGGGCTTTCAGACGCACCTCCGCTTCCCGGAGCAGAAACGGGTCTTCTCTATGATTCCTGCCCTGAAAAACGCGGAATACGTCCGCTACGGTGTGATGCACCGCAATACCTTCCTGGACTCCCCGCGGCTGCTGGACCGGTATTACCGGGTTCGGGGAGAGGAGCGGCTTGTGTTCGCCGGGCAGATTACCGGGGTGGAGGGCTATGTGGAGTCCACAGCCTCCGGGTGTCTGGCTGCCCTGGAGCTGGCCCGGCGGCTGGAGGACCGACCGCCCATTGATTTCCCCCAGGAGACTGCAATGGGCGCAATGTCTCTTTACATCAGTGACCAGAGTGTGGTAAACTTTCAACCGATGAATGTGAACTTTGGCCTGATTCCGCAGCTGGGCTACCGGGTCAAGGGCAAGCGGAACAAGAATGCAGAGCTCTCCAGACGGGCCCTGGAGGCGCTGGACAAGCTGGACCTGTCATAGCTCAGGGCATTGCCCGTTTCCACAGCTTGGGCGCTGCGCCTGACTGACGGGCCGTTAAAAAGCCCCGGGCCAAGGGGACTTTTGAGCAACCGCCGCAGAACAGAAAAGAGGGAATTCTATGAAAATCATTGTAGATGCAATGGGTGGAGACAACGCGCCCCAGGCCCCAGTCATGGGGGCCATCCAGGCCAACCGGGAATATGGGATGGACATTATCCTGGTGGGCCGGGGGGAGGAGATTTTGAAGACCCTGGCCAGCAACGGCATCAGCGACCTGCCCTCCGGGGTGGAAATTGCCCACGCCAGCGAGGTGGTGGAGATGTGTGACGATCCGGCCACTGCCTTTCGAAAGAAGAAGGATTCCTCCCTCACTGTGGGACTGAACCTGCTGAAGGAGGGGGCGGGGGACGCATTCCTTTCCGCCGGTTCCACAGGGGCCCTGCTGTCCGGGGCTACTCTGGTGGTGAAGCGCATCAAGGGGATCCGCCGGGCCGCCCTGGCCCCTGTGGTGCCCACAGGGAATGGTGGAGCCGTCCTCATCGACTGCGGGGCAAATGCGGAGTGCCCTCCGGAGTATCTGCTCCAGTTTGCTTATATGGGCTCCTATTATGCGGAAAAGGTGCTGGGCCGTCCCAAGCCCAAGGTGGGGCTGCTGAACATCGGGGCGGAGCCCTCCAAGGGAACCGCCCTCCAGACCACGGTTTACCCCATGCTGGAGGCGGCGGGGGAGGCCGGCCGGATTAATTTCATAGGCAATGTGGAGGCCAGAGAGGCCGTGGAGGGTGCAGTGGACGTCATTGTGTCCGACGGGTATTCGGGAAATATCTACCTGAAGACCATGGAGGGGACCGGACTGTTTCTGGCCCGGGAGATTAAAAAGCTGTTTAAAAGGAATCTGATTACCAAGCTGGCCGCACTGATGGTGTCCGGCGGGCTGAAGGATTTCAAAAAGCTGATGGACTCCGCTGAGGTGGGGGGAACCGCCCTGCTGGGCATTTCCAAGCCTGTTATCAAGGCCCATGGTTCTTCTGACGCCTATGCCATCCAAAATGCCATTCGCAAAACCCAGGAGTACATCTCCTCGGGCATTATTGAGGATATTGCGAAGAACATTGATGTGATGCGGCTGGACAGTCCGGCGGCGGCAGAGGGATAGAGATACAAAACAAACAGGGCATATCACCGAAAACTGGTGGTATGCCCTGTTTTTAACGCATATTACCTGAAAAAGCTCTTACCGGGGGTTGGCGATAGCGGCCTGAGCGGCGGCCAGCCGGGCGATGGGCACGCGGAAGGGGGAGCAGGACACATAGTCCAGCCCGATGTCGTGGCAGAACATCACAGAGGAGGGATCACCGCCGTGCTCGCCGCAGATGCCCAAGTGGACGTTGGGGTTGGTGGACCGGCCCCAGCGGCAGGCGTTGGCGATCAGGCGGCCCACGCCGTGCTGGTCCAAACGGGCGAAGGGATCGCTCTCGTAGATCTTCTTCTCATAGTAGGCGTCCAGGAATTTGCCCGAGTCGTCCCGGCTGAAGCCGAAGACCAACTGGGTCAGGTCGTTGGAGCCGAAGGAGAAGAAGTCAGAGTGGGGGGCGATATCGTCGGCGCACATGGCGGCCCGGGGGATCTCGATCATGTTGCCCACCTTATACTTCATGTCGGAGCCGGCCTCTTTGATCAGCGCATCGGCCACGCTGGTGACGATATTCTTGACAAAGGCAAACTCCTTCAGCTCACCCACCAGGGGAATCATGATCTCGGGGACCATGGTCCACTCGGGGTGGCGGGCCTGAACGGCCAGTGCGGCCTTGATGACGGCTCTGGTCTGCATCCGGGCGATCTCAGGGAAGGTGACGCTCAGACGGCAGCCGCGGTGGCCCATCATGGGGTTGAACTCGTGGAGGCCGGCAATGATGGCCTTGATGTCGGCCACGCTCTTGCCCATGTCCTTGGCCATGGTCTCGATGTCCTCCTCCTCGGTGGGGACGAACTCATGCAGCGGGGGGTCCAGGAAACGGATGGTCATGGGACGGCCCTCCAGGGCCTCGTACATGGCCTCAAAGTCACCCTGCTGCATGGGCTCCAGCTTGGACAGAGCCTTCTCCCGCTGCTCCACGGTGTCGGAACAGATCATTTCCCGAATAGCGGGGATGCGGTCGGCCTCAAAGAACATGTGCTCGGTGCGGCACAGACCAATGCCCTCGGCGCCGAACTTCACGGCC
>JAAVYL010000039.1 GCA_022791075.1 Lawsonibacter sp.
GAAAAATTTTGTAAGGAGGAATATCCGAATGAGAAACCTGAAGCGGGCTCTCAGCCTGACTCTCGCCTCCGTCATGCTGCTCGGCATGATGATCGTGGGAACCAGCGCGGCGAGCTTCAAAGACGCGGACGACATCTCCAATGTCACCGCGGCCACAGTGCTGCAGGACCTGAACATCATGGTGGGCGACGGCGAAAACTTCATGCCCGACCAGATTGTCACCCGCGGCCAGATGGCTATCATTATCTGCAAGATCCTGTACGGCGACAAGCTGAACGTCAGCCAGTTTGCCGGCACCACCCAGTACACCGACGTGAAGGTGGATGACTACTTCAACGGCTACGTAAACCTGGCCACCAGCCTGGGTATCATCTCCGGCTACGGCAACGGCCAGTTCGGCCCTGGCGACCCCGTCACCACTGCTCAGGCCGCTCTGATGCTGTGCAAGGCCCTGGGCTACTTCCAGGCCAAGGAGCTGGTGGGCGACTGGGCCACTGACGCCATGACCGCCATCACCAAGGCCACTCAGCTCAAGCTGTTCGGCAGCCTGAATCTGGCCACCAACGAGGGCCTGAGCCGCGACAACGTGGCCGAGATGACCTTCAACACCATCACCAAGGTCACTCCCGTTCAGTACAACGAGCTGTGGAACATGTACTACACCGACAGCGAGAGCATCATGAGCGGCGTCAAGTTCTTCTATGACGAGACTCTGGGCTACCGCAACTATAAGCTGGTCTACACCGACGGCGAGGACGCCTTCGGCAACCCCACCACTGTCTGGGGCACCAGCGACAAGACTCTCAAACTGAAGGCTGACGGCAGTATTGACACTGCAAGCTTTAACAACATCCCCCAGACCAACCAGATCACCTCCGCCGCCAACAAGCCCCTGGCCAGCTACACCGCCAAGGTCACCCTCGGCACCCTGTATGATCTGGTGGGCAAGAGCACCGTGGATGATCTGAAGGACGCCGGTGAGACCGCCGCGAAGCTGACCGTCGTCAAGGACGGCGAGACGATTGTCAATGGCAGCAAGACTGCCGCTGACGTCGACAGCTACTTTGTCAAGTACAGCAGCGACAAGGTGGGCGGCGCCGGCACCCTCACCAAGGTCTATCTGGACAGCGACGGCGCTGTTACCATCACCATGGAGCAGACCTACGTCTTCCAGGCCTCCGGCGACTACAACAGCCGCAAGGAGAGCGTCCGCGTGGTCACCGCCGGTGACACCGAGATCGTTCTGACCAGCAGCGAGCTGAGCTCTGACGACTTCGTGAACGTCAAGGACGTGAAGGACAGCGACTACCTGCTGATCACTGCCGTGAAGCAGTCCGGCGGCAAGTATGACGTCAAGTCCGTCCGTCCCGCCCAGGTCGTCACCGGAAGCGTGGAGACCTACACCGTGGAGGACTCCGTCACCATCGACGGCACCAAGTACGGCTACTCCGCCACTGCCCAGAAGGGCGACGGCCATGTTGTCAGCACCTCCTACACCGTGGGCCAGGACGCCTCTCTGGTGCTGGACGCCTATGACAACGTAATTGCGATTGCCGAGGCTCTGAACTCCTCCAACTATGTTTACATCAAGGAAGCTGCTCAGGCCAGCGGCCTGGCCGGCGGCACTGTCAGCGCCGACGCTTTCTTCACCGACGGCACCAACGAGGTCGTCAACGTGGTGAAGGCCTACATCTACATCGGCTCGGCCGCTACCACCAACAAGGCCGAAATCAAGAACGGCATCGGCGGCAAGTGGTTCACTTACAGCGTGAACGGCAGCGGTGAGTACACCCTGTACAGCATCGAGAAGAAGTATACCCAGGCCACTGGCTACTACAAGGATAATGCCAGCGACAATCTCGACACTGTCGTGACCGCCAACGGCGTGGTGAACTTCTCCACCACTACTGGTAGTACCCTCTCTGGAAACATGGTGGACGGCACGGTCGGCGGCACTCCCGTCACCCTGAAGGCCAACGACAACACCATCCTGATCGTTGAGAACAACGACAACACCAGCACCGCCTATGTGGGCGTTAAGAACCTGCCCGACATCACTCTGAATGAGGACTTGGCAAAGGTCGTCAAGATGGACTATGTGAACAACGACAAGGGCTTCACTACCTACGCCTTTATCGACATGTCCGCCATCTCCACCACTGAGGGCTCCGTCGTGGACGGCGCTGAGGCTGCTGAGTTCGTGTACGTCCTGGACTACAAGAGCCAGACCTACATCAAGGACATGGGCACCTTCTTCACCTACAAGGCCCTGGTGGACGGTTCCACTGAGCCCGAGGACAAGATGTTTGACGCCAAGCTGCTCTCCGGCGACGACGAGTACGCCCTGTACTACAAGGCCCGCGAGAACAAGGACGGTTATGTCACCACCCTGCCCGAGGTGCCCGCCACTGGCAAGTACTTCAACAAGGCTCTGGACAACCAGGCGATTACCTACAGCTCCGGCGCTCTGAACATCGGCGGCACCGCATACACCCTGGCCAACGATGCGCAGATTACCCTGATCACCCTGAAGGGTACCAACCTGAACAAGGATCCCGGCGCCAAGTATGAGATTGCCTCCGTCACCCCCAAGGGCCTGGGCGACACTCTGGCTAAGGTAATGGTTACCGGTAACTACGCCGGCGAGCTCACCGAGGCTGGCAAGACCGTGATCAAGACCCTGTACGTCACCGTGGCCGAAACCACTGCCAAGCTGGACAGTGACGTCACTGCTGATGAAATCGAAGACGCTCTGAATACCGAGGGCGCGGCTACCACTCCCGAGAACGCTAAGATCGATAAGGCCGTTGAGGTTAAGAAGGACCAGACCCTGACCCTGTCTGAAACCAACAAGCTGAACGGCGACGTGACTGCTAAGAGCGGCGCTTCCGTCGTCATCGCCGGCGATGTGAGCGGCACCGGCTCCGTCAAGGCTGAGAGCGGCGCTACTATCGTGATCCAGAATGGCTCCTCCGCCAAGGTCGAGGCTGCTGCTGGCTCCACTGTGGTCATCGAGGACGCTATCCCCACCCTGGCTGGCGGGAGCAGCCTTGCCGGTACTGTCAAGGTTGGCAGCGTCGCTGTCGTGGGCGAGCAGGAGCTGCCCGCCGGCGCTGAGGGCACCGCGATTGAAGGCACCGTGTCCATCCCCGCTGACGGTGTGCTGACTCTGAGCGGCGAAGTTACCCTGGGCGAGGAAGGCGCCATTGTGGCAGCTGAGGGCGCTACGATTGTTGTGGCCGACGAGGCCGATGTGGATGCTCTGCTTGGCCTCGAGGGTGTGAAGTTCTATGATGCTGATGGAGATGAGATTACTGAAAACCTCCCCGCTGGCACCTATGTCTGGTCTGACGATTGGAACGCTGAAGTCCGTACCGCCGAGACTAAGCCCGGCTGGATGCTCCAGGACGAGGGTGGTGACGAGACCGTTGCCAAAAAGTCTGAAGTGGTTAAAGCTGTCATGTCTGAGAGTGACTATAACGCCGTAATGCCTCAGTTCTTTGGTAATGGGAAGAAGTTCCCTGGCTATAGCGCCGTTGCCACCGTCACTGAGGTAGCCGATGGCAAGCTGGTTGTGAGCTCCAACGGCCAGGGCGGCCTGCCTTATGTTACCAACTTCACTGCCTTTAATGAGGCTGTGGCGGCAGAGCAGAGCGGCTACTATGTAATGGTTACTTTCACCGTCACTAAACCCGAGAATGTTTCCAGTATTGCGGATAATGACGTTATCGTCACGCTCGACGGCGGAAAAACTCTGAAGAAAAGCGAACTGGGCGCAAACAGCTGGGATATTGCCGTAGTGATTCACATCTCTGCTGATAGTGTCCAGGATGGCAAGTACACTGGCGGAGCGATGACCTATACCATCGACGCAGACGGAAGCGGCACTGAGTATGAGGCCACTGAGTACACCCTGGATTTCGCTGGCGTGACCTTTAAGGCCCAGAACGATAACCCCGTGGATGTCAGCCAGATCTCCTAAAATCTTATACAGGATTTAAAGGTAAAAATCACCCCCGGGCCGTGAGGTCCGGGGGTGGTCTTATCACTTTTTCAGCCCAAAAATGGTGACCTTCGTCCCGACCGGCAGGGGCGTGCTCCCCACGAGATTAAAGGTTTTCACCTTGTCCCAGGCTGCGCCGCCCGAGATCATATAGGAGTGATAGGGGTCTCCCATTTTGAAGTTGACGCAGGTCACTGATCTCCCGGCGCAGGGCTGGAAGAACAGCACCATTCCAAAACCGCCGCTTCCCAGGTCGGCCAGATAGGGGAGCGAGCTCCCCGACCCGGAGCCGCTGGCGCCCACATACCGGTAGGAGTAGTACAAGCTTCCGTCGCAGCCTGCGCCGTTGACGTGGAGCGTGACGGGAACGCCCGCGCCGGGCATCTCAAAAAACAGCTCAATTTTGTGGTACCGGGTGAAGTCAACGGCGGACACGTCCACATTCAGCCGGCTGGCGGCTGAGCGGGATGTATACTCCGCCACCCTGACATAGGGCCAGGCCGCGCAGGCCTCCTCCAGCGCGGTCTGGTCCGCCTTGCGCTCCGCCTTCTGGTCCACGGCCTTGATGGCGGCGTCGATTCTGGCGTTGTCGGCGTTGAAGTCGGTGCGGAGCACCTTGTCCTCCGCCTCCCACTGGCTGAGATTGTAGTTGGGTGTGTGCTTGCTTGGCATAGCGTTTCCTCCTTGTCTTTTGTCGGGGGAAGGTCCCCCAACATAGGTGGGCAAGGGGCAAAAGTTGCACGTTTCCATACAACTTATGGAAATTGGGGGGAACTATGCCCAAAAAAACGGCCCCGCATCGGGGCCGAAGGGGTTAGTTCTCCAGGCCCAGCACCTGGGCGGGGACGGTATGGGTCATGGTATAGAGCGCCTCCGGGGAAATCCCCTCCTCCAGGAGGGCGGCCAAAAACAGGCGCATTCCCTCAGCCGGGTGCTCCCGGTTGTACTGTCCCCGGTCCGAGCTGAGGAAGCAGTGCTCCGGGCCCACGGTCCGGATGTTCCGGGCCATCTCCCGGGCGGTGCAGTTCCCCTCGGCGATGTTATACCAGCACTTCTCAACATACACCCCACGCTCCGCCAGTTCCCGCTGGGCTGCGGCGTCCATCCAGGTCCGGTCGAACTCCGGGTGGGTCAGCACCATCCGCACCCCCCGGGCCGTGCCCTCCCGGCACAGCAGGGCGCTCTCCTCCGGGCTGAGGTGGCCGGTGGCCAGGGCCGCGCCGCAGCCCTTGACAATGTCCAAAATCTCCAAAACCTCCGGCCTCAGCCCGCCCTGCCCGTCCAGAACGGAGATTCCCTCCCGTTTGAAGAAGTCGCCGGGCATATCTCCGGCGCTCAGGGAATTTTGGGCGTCCCGGGTGGGCATCCAGACGATCTTTGCCCCCCGCTTCAGGGCGTTTTCCACGGCGTGGGGGTTGAGACCGCCCACAGGGCAGTTGAGGGCGATTCCGCCGTAGGCGCGGGCGGAGAACCCGCCGTGCCGGTTGACCAGCTCCGCCCGGGCCGCCGTGGACTCATAGTGGGATTTCAGCACGATGCCCGCCATTCCCGCCTCTCCCGCCTCCTGGAGCAGCTCGAAGTCGTCCAGGGCCCGGCGGAAGGGGGAGGGGGCAGCGTGCAGATGCAGGTCATAGGCGCCCTTGAGCAGCGCCCGGACCTGTTCCGAAATTTGTTCCATAAAACCACTCCTTGTCAATAGGAGGGGGCGGCCGCTCCGGCCGCCCCCTTTTGATTAAGTTTTGGAATTGCGCTCCGCCTCGGAGAGGGTCATGTCGAATTGTTTGTGCTTCTTGATCAGAATGGCCAGGCTTCCGGCGGCTCCGATCATGATGAGCGCGGCGAACATGCCACCGAAATTGGCAATAATCTTCACGCCGTTAACCCCTACGGCGGCGATCATGATGTAGCCCACAGCCATGGCGATGAAGCCCCAGCCGCACTTGAGCCAGATGGGGGCCTCCGGGTTATCCGGGCTGATGCCCCGGGTGGAGATGCCGGCCATTGCGATGGTGTTGGAGTTGCAGGCGGTGACGGTGGACAGGAAGATGAGAATAACGAACAGGGGAATGACGATCTGCCCGCCGGGCAGGGCGGAGAGCATCTCATAGGGGACATTTTCCACGCCCTTGTCATAGGCGGCGCACAGGTCGGCCGCGCCGGACTTCTGGACCCACAGGGCGGTGCCGCTGACCAGCATCATCCACACGGCGCTGATGCTGGCGCACACGCCCACATACATCCCCAGAACGGTTTTGACCTTGCGGCCATAGGCGATCCGGCCCATGAACGCGCCGGAGGTGGGAGCCCAGGCCATCCAGCTGAACCAGTAGAAGGTGGTCCACCACTGGGGCCACTGGCTGTCCTGGGAGGCGCCAGTGATCAGGATGCGCTCCAGGAAGGTGCCGGCAAAGCCGCCCATGGCCTCGGTGGACAGGTTGAGCAGGAAGGGCGCGTTGGAGAAGAGCAGCAGGAAGATCAGGAAAATGGCAAAGCCGTATACATTGATGTTGGACACGTGCTTCATGGCCTTCTGGATGCCGGATACCGCGGTGGCAACCGTGACGGCACCCACCACGATGCCCACGACCAGCCACATCCGGGCGTCGGAGGGGATTCCGGTGATTTTGGAGATGCCGCCGGAGATGTTCATAAAGGCCTGGGCCACAGAGCCGGCCATGCCGGCGCCGATGGCAAAGAGGGTGACCGCGTCAATAATCTGCATCCAGCGGGGGGAGTAGGCCCGCTCGCCCAGCAGGGGAGAGACCTCACAGGCGATGGAGAAGGGTTTTTTGGCGTTGTAATACATAAAGCCGAAGACCACGGCGGGGACCGCATAGATGCAGTAGGGCACGATGGTCCAGTGGAGGAACATGGTCTCCATGGAGAACTTCATGGCCTCGGCGCTCATGGGCTCCACGCCGTAGAGCTCCGTGGGGGGATAGAGGAAGTGGGCGATGGGCTCGCCGGGGCCCCAGAACAGCACGCCGGCGGCCATGGTGGTGGTCAGGGCGATGGTGAACCAGGCGAAGTTGGACAGCTCAGGCTTGGCGTCCGCGCCGCCGATGCGCACATCTCCGAACTTGGAGAAGGCGGCCCATACGCCGACCCCCACAATGAACAGGGCCAGAATACTGGCGGCCCAGCCCAGGTTGGCGATAATCCAGTTGTTGATGTTGTTGATGACGTTCAGGAATGCGTCCTTGCTGACCAGACTCAGCACCACAAAGGCCAGCAGGATAACAAAGGGCGGGAAGAAGGTCATTGCGCGCAGCTTCATGTTCTCGTTCTGATTTTTCAAATGAACTATAAATGAGCAAATTCAAAAAGCGCCGAGAGAGGACCTACAAAGACGAAGGCCACAGCAAAAGGGCAAAATACGACCAAGCCCAGAGGAAAAGAAGAAATGAGCCAGAGCGAGGACGAGCAACAGCCGGTCAATCGC
>JAAVYL010000040.1 GCA_022791075.1 Lawsonibacter sp.
TCCCACGATCATCATGCCGAGCAGCATGACGGAGGCGAGAGTCAGGCTGAGAGCCCGCTTCAGGTTTCTCATTCGGATATTCCTCCTTACAAAATTTTTCGGCCATGAGAGGGGCCGTCTTGGGAAAAACGGGGAGGGTTATTTCAAGAAATGGCAGTCCGAAGATTTAACATTTTTGAAATATTTTTCTCTGTTTTCCCCAAACTTTTAGAAGTTTTATTACTTTTCACCCCTGTTAAGCCCGTGTCACGCCCCTTGCATGGTTGTAAAAACTGCGGGAAAAACAAAAAAAGCGGCGAAAAACGCCGCTTCGGGTGTAAAAAAGTGAAATTGGTAGACATCTGGTAGACTCGCCGTCATTCCGCCGGTTTTCCAATCCCCTGCGCCGCAGCCATTTGACACCGCTTTTTGGTAGACATTTGGTAGACTGGCCAGATCAGCAAGCCATTTTTACCGAGACAAGAGGAAAAACAGTTCACAAGTATTAAATCCGCATCATTGCTGTTGACATAGATACAAGCTTTGTCTATCATAATTTAAGAGCAGGTTTGCTAGGGATATACCAGAGCATTTTAAAGACTGCACATTGATTCTGGATGTTCAAAGGTGTGATTTTATGGGGGAACTGAATCTCCTGGACCTGGGGCTTTTTCTGTTAATCTACTCTTTTTTGGGGTGGAGCATCGAGGTGCTGTACTATGCGGTGACTAGGCGCCGCTTTTATAACCGCGGGATCTTAACACTTCCCTTTTTGCCCTCCTACGGCCTTGCGTTTGATCTGCTGATCCTTGCGCTGCCCGCTCTGTCAGGGCGGTATGTGCTGCAGCTTCTCTTCACGATGGCAACTGTGGCTGTAACCGAGAGCTTTGCTGATTATCTCACCCGCCGTTTGGGTCCCGGGGTACATTGGGGGGAGGGGCGCGTCCGGGTGCTGGCCGGCAGCGCAGAGGGTCTGTTCGCCTCCATGCTGGTGGCGGCCGCCTACTATCTGGTTTATCTGATGGTCCATCCGCTCCTCCTCGGTGTGATGGCACTGGCTCCGGTGCTTTTGAAAAAGTCCGTTCTGCTGGTGCTGTCTGTCCTGATAATGGCTGATTTTATCGGTGTGCTCTACACTCTGCGCTGGGGAGGTCCCCGGGCCTATGAGCTTCGGGAGGCGGGGAGCAGCGAGGGGCGGATTGCCCGCCGGCTTACCGGGGCTGTGTGGCGGCGGCTGCAAAGGGCTTACCCCGGCATCCGGGAACTGCCGCCCGAGCGGCAGGGGCGCTATGTCTTTGCCAGGGGGCTGTGTCTGGACAAGCTGGTGTGGGTATTTTTAACCTCCGCCCTGTTGGGGGACGTGATAGAGACCTTCTGGTGCGGTCTGGTCAACGGGCACTGGATGAACCGCTCCAGCGTGCTCTACGGTCCCTTCAGCTTTGTCTGGGGACTGGGGGCTGTGGTGCTCACGGTGACACTCCAGCGTCTGGCCGGCCGGGATTCCTTCTTCGTTTTTGCCGCCGGCTTTTTTATTGGCGGCGCCTATGAATACATATGCAGCGTGTTCACCGAGCTGGTATTTGGCACCGTGTTCTGGGACTACAGCCACATGCCCCTCAATATCGGCGGGCGGACCAATGTGCTGTTCTGTTTCTTCTGGGGACTGCTGGCCGTGCTGTGGATAAAGGTCATCTACCCCCATATGTCCCGGGCCATTGAGAGGATTCCCGCCCTGCCCGGTGAGGTGTTCACCTGGGCTGTGGTGGTGCTGATGGTGTGCAATGCAGTGGTAACCAGCTCTGCCATGCTCCGCTACGACAGCCGCACCGTCCGTCCCGAGCCGGCCAACACCTTCGAGGCCTTTCTGGACAGTCAGTTTGACGACAGCTTTATGGAGCGCCGCTGGCCCAATATGATTGCCGCTGGCACTTGACTTTTTCCGGTTCTGCTGGTATAGTGATAAAAAAATAGTTACCGCCGGGTAACCTGGTTAACGTCTTTGCCGCTCCGCAGGCCGTAGGAGGAGCGGCCGGGGCGTTTTTATTTTGGCGTGTTTGGAGGACTTTTTATGTACGAGGGCAAACCCTGCGCACTGTTTTTCCGGTTTGCGGTACCGCAGATGATTGGACTGCTGTTCAACTCGGCTTATACCATTGTGGATGGTGTGTTTATCGGCAACCGTCTGGGCCGGGAGGCCATGGCGGCGGCGGCGGTTGCGGTGCCGCTGATTGAAATCCTGATCTCTGTAGCCATAGCCGTGGGGGCGGGGGCCGGAGTGCTCATCGCCGCCCGGCTGGGCTCGGGAGAGCAGGACAAGGCCCGGGAGGTGTTCAGTACCGCCGTCTGGATGCTGGGTGGGGTCGGGCTGCTGATAGCCGGGCTGGGGAACCTGTTTCTTGCCCCTCTGGCCCGGCTTTTGGGCGCTACGCCGGACATTCTGAACCAGTCTATGGACTATCTGTGGTTTATTGCCACCTTCGCCCCTTTCCAGCTGTTCAGCTTTTTGCTGGGCGGCATGGTGCGCAACGACGGCCGGCCCAAGCTGGCTATGACGGCCATGATCCTGGGGGCGGTGTCCAACATCATACTGGACTATGTATTCATATACCCCCTGAACTGGGGGATCTGGGGCGCCGCCTTTGCCACTGCCCTGGGGCCCATTTTCAGCGTCCTGATTCTCCTGCCCCACTTTCTGAGCAGGCGGGGCAGCCTCTTCTTTACTGGCCGCCGCCCTGTACTCCAGGCGGCGGGAGGCATTCTCACCTTTGGCTTCCCCTCCTTTATTATGGAGTTCTCCATTGGGATGATTACATTCCTCTATAACCTCTCCATCACCCAATGCGGCTATGGGGAGCTGGGGCTGGCCGCCTATCTGGTGATCGGGTATATGATGCTGATTGTGCTCACCCTCTTTTTGGGGATGGCGGAGGGCCTTCAGCCGGTGTTCAGCCACTTTATGGCCTCTGGAGAGGTGGAGCGGGGCCGGGCAGTACGGCGGTTCTCCGTCCGGGTGTTTATTGGAACGGGGCTGGTTTGCTACGCGCTTGTGGTCCTTCTTGGCCGGGAATTTTACACGGTCTTCTCACCGGGGGACCCGGAGCTGGTGGACTTTGTCTGCGCCAAGAGCCCTCTGTACTTCTTTGGCTACTTCCTGGCCGGATACAATATTTTAATGGTATCCTTCTGGCAGTCGAACGGCATGATGAGGCGGGCCCTGGTGCTGTCGCTGCTGCGCAGTCTGATCTTCCCGCCCATTCTGCTCACCGTGCTCCCCCTGGTCTTTGACCGGGAGCTGATATGGGGCTGCCAGTCCTTTGGTGAGGTGCTGGCCGCCTGCTGCGCCGTTGGGATGCTGCACAGTGAGCGGAACGGCAGGGACAGACAGGCTGTCCCGCCGGGGAGGAGATTGTGATGGAGAGGGTCCGGCCATCCGGATCACCGCCTCCCGCCGGCGTTTTTGCTGCCGCATCCCAAGCCGGCCGGAAGCACAGGCGGTTGCAGCAAAGGACTTCCTGTGGTAAGATAGACAGGCGGAAAGGAGCGAGCGTTATGTTTCAAGCAGTATGTTTCGATTTTGACTATACCCTCGGGGACTGTACCGAGTCCATCCTGGCCGGCTTCCGGCACGGGCTGACCGGGCTGGGGTGGCCCGCCCCGGAGCGGGAGGCGGTGCGGGCCACAGTGGGCTATCTGCTGGAGGATGCCTATGCCATGCTCACCGGAGACAGAGACCCGGAGCGGATGGCCCGGTTCCGGGTGCTGTTTACCGAGGTGGCCCGGGAGCGGCAGATGCGGGAGGCGGTGCTCTTTCCCGGCGGGGCGGAGCTGCTCCGGGGCCTGAAGGAGCACGGGGTGAAGGTGGCCATCGTCAGCACCAAGCGGGGGGACACCATACAGTTTATCCTGGAGCGGCTGAGGGTGGCGGACACTGTGGAGCTGGTCATCGGCAGCGCCGACGTACAGCGGCACAAGCCCGACCCGGAGGGACTGCTGGCCGCCATGGCCCGGCTGGGGGTGACCCCGGAGGACACGCTGTTCTGCGGCGACACGGTGATGGACGCAGGCGCGGCACGAAATGCCGGCTGCCACTTTGCCGCTGTCCTCAACGGCGTGACCCCGGCCTCCGCCTTTGAGGCGTTCTGCCCCGACCGCGTCTGTTCCGACCTGTGGGACCTGGCCCAGTGGCTGGGGCTGTAAATTTTTAAGGGAATTTTAATTGACATTGCCCCGGTCCATGCTACAATAAAATAGAAATATTGGGCGCTGCCCACGGAAAGGATGATTACCAATGAAGAAATTGCTTGCGTTCCTGCTGGCCCTGGGCCTGCTGGGGGGCGCGGTCCCCGCTCTGGCCGCTGAGGAGCCTGTACCTGCCAACCCGGAGGGGGAGCCGGCCGACGTTACGGTGGCGGCCCCAGCCGCCCTCCCCGCCTGGGCTTATGGCGAGATCGCTGACGGCTATGCCATGGGACTCTTCGGCGATGAGATTAACACCGACGCATACAGCCAGACTGTCACTCAGGCCCAGCTGGACAAGATGACTCAGGTGGCGGCGGACAAGCTGGCCCTGCTGAACGTGCCCGCCAACCCGGACAAGGGGGAGGCCCTGGTCATCGACACCACCCGGGGCGGGGTGCTCAACGCCCTGTATCAGGCGGCGGCCGCCTATTCCTTCGAGGGTGTGAACGCCGGGCCTGTCGAATTTATGCGCGCCCAGGGCGTGGTCTATGGGGATGAGACCGGCTTGGCCCTGGACCGGCCCTGCACCCTGCTGGAGGCGGCCTGCTTTGCCAACCGCCTGATCCTGGCCCTGTACGACGGTCAGAACGCCGGCTCCCTGGGACTTTTGTGGAAGGCCGAGGGCAACGGCAATACCCTCTATCTCCTGGGCTCCATCCACACCGACCGCAACAATCTCTACCCCTTCCACAAGCAGCTGCGGGACATCATCACCGGTGCGGACCTGGCCGCCTTTGAGCTGGATTTTAACAGCCAGGAGGGGATTGACGAATTTGTCGCCATGCAGACCTACTCCGACGGCACCACCCTGAAGGACCACATCAGCGCCGAGCTGTATCAGCAGGTCGTGGAGGCCCTGGCCCCCTTGGGCATGACCGAGGAGCAGGTGGCCATGTTCAAGCCCTGGGCACTGTCCAACTCCTTCACCGCTCTGTCCATGCAGGATGAGACCACCAGCGAAAACGCCATGGCCCTCGACCTGTATGTCAATTCGAAGGCCACCAATATGGGCATCCCTGTGGAGGGGATCGAGACCTATGCCTTCCAGGGGAGGATCTTTGACGAGCTGTCCCCCGAGTATCAGGAGAACTATCTGGCCATGACCTTGACCATGTATCTGGGGATGGACGCCGCCGGAGACATGACCGAGGAGGAGCGAGCCGCCTATGAGGCCGCCCTGAAGGAGCAGGACGCTATCGTAGACCTCTGGATGGACCAGTGGAAGAACCGGGACGTTGAGGGCTTTGCCAAGTCCTACCCCAAGGACGACCTCCAGGCCAATCCCTCTGACGAGCTCAATTCCAAGCTCTTCGAGGGCCGCGACCCCAACATGATCGCCTGGGCGGATCAGTACTTAAAGCAGGAGGCCCCCCGCACCGGCCTGATGACGGTGGGCGCCGGCCATATGATTGGCAAGACCGGCGTGGTCCAGGGCCTGCGCGACCTGGGCTATACCGTGGAGGCGGTTCCCCTGCCCTGAGAAGGAGCCTTCAGTTCACTGGCAAATAAAAAAGCCTCTTATATCCCGTTTTGCGGATATAAGAGGCTTTTTTTATCTGCTGAGATTGGGGACAGAGGAGGGCCGCCTTTTGATAACCTGGATAAGCACACCGGTCAGGATGAGAAACAGACCCAGATAGGACGACCAGGCAATCGGCTCATGGAGGAGAAAATAGATGTAGACCAGCGAGACGAAGGGGGTGAGGTAGGCCAGATTGGACAGCTTGGCTGTGTCGCCGATGTCCATAGCCAGCGCCCAGGTGACATAGGCCAGGCCGTTGCACAGAATGCCGCGCCACAGCATCCCGCCCCACTGGAGTGCGCTGAGAGCCGGAAGGGCGCCGCCGCCGGCCAGCAGCATGAGCAGAGAGGCCAGGGTGGCGGTGGTGTGGTAGACCAGCATTGCCAAAAATTTATCACAGGAAACCTTTACATTTAAAACAGCGAACAGCGCATAGCTGGCAGCTCCCGTCATGCAGGCCAGCAGACCTGGCAGGCTGATCTGCGTCAGGCTTTCAAAATTCCCCTCCGCAGCCACAACGGCCACGCCGAGGAAAGACATCAGCAGAGCGGCGGACTTCTGCACAGTCATCCGCTGGCCCAGCAGCGGCCAGGAGAATAGGACCACCAGGATCGGCCAAATATAATTGATGATAAGGGCCTGCTGGGCCTTCAGGTAGGTCTGTCCCACCAGAAGCCCAAGATTGGTGAAAAACATTCCCAGCATTCCCAGCAGCCCCAGGTAGAGAAAGCCTTTTGGAGAAATGCTGGACAGCAGCTTCAGCCGCCCGGTAAAAAGGCTGAGGAGGAAGAGAAACAGCGCGGCAATCAGGCTGCTGTAAAAAATCACGTGGATGGAGGAGAGTGAGCCGAGCATCAGGGCGTTAATCGAGGCGACAGAGCCCCAGAACAGGATGGAAATTCCGGCAAACAGGTATTCCTTTTTCATTGTGTGCTTACCTCCGCAGGCGGCAGCGTAATTTGATGTGTGAGCAATGCCGACGAATTAGGTTATACTGCGGAAAAAGGCAAAAGTCAAGAGCTTCGTTCCAAACAAGCTCCCGGTTCAGTTTTCGCTGAACCGGGAGCTGTGCTCTATTCTGCGGAGATCATAAAATAGTACACCGGCTGTCCTCCGGCCAGGAGGGTGATTTCAGCATTGGGGCAGGCGGCGGCAAAGATGGACTCCGCCTGCCGGGCCTGCTCCTCCGTGACGTCCTCGCCGTAGAAAATAGAGATAAACTCGGCGCTCTGATGGCTGTCAGACCGGGCCAGTCGGTCCAGCATGGCGGACAGGCTCTGGTCCGTGCCAAAGAGCTGGTGCTCCTCCAGAGCCAGGTAGTCCCCCTGATGAATGGCGAAGCCATCGAAGTCAGAGTCCCGGGCCGCGTAGGTGATTTCGCTGGTGCGCACGTGGGAGAAGCCCTCGGTCATGGCGGCGGTATTGTCCGCCTCGTCGGAATCCGGGTCGGCGCACAGCATGGCGGAGATGCCTTGGGGCACCGTTTTGGTGGGCAGGACAATCACCTTTTTATCCTCGCACAGGGGGATGGTCTGCTGTGCAGCCATTATAATATTTTTATTGTTGGGCAGGACATAGACAATCTCCGCCGGAGTGGCGTCGATGGCCTTTAAGATATCCTGAGTGGAGGGATTCATGGTCTGCCCCCCTCCCACCAGACCGTCCACTCCCAGGTCACGGAACACGTCCTCCAGCCCGGCCCCGGCGCACACGGCCACATAGCCGAATTTTTTCTCCGGCGCGGCGTGGGAGGGGAGAGCCGCTTCGCCGCGCTCCAGCTCAGCCTCCACGGCCTCCAGGTCGTCAGTGCTCTGAACATGCTTTCCGGCAGCCAGGTCCTCCGCCTGGGTGCGCATGTTCTCAATCTTGGCCAGCTCCAGGGCGCCGTACTTCTGCGCCTCGTTCAGCGCGCTGCCCGGGGTGTTGGTATGGACATGGACCTTGAAGGCCTCGTCGTCCTCGCCGATGACCAAACTGTCGCCAATGGAGTTGAGATACTTCCGGAAGGGCTCCAGGTCCACATTCTCCCGGGACTTGCGCACAATGAACACCGTGTCAAAGGCAAAGGTGATGTCCTCCACATTGACCGCCTCGAAGTCGGCCTTGTCGCTGGGGGCGGAGGCATCCTCACCGGTCTCCGGCATGGGCAGGCCGCGGACCTCGTCCAGCATTCCCTGGAGAATTACCAAAAAGCCCTTGCCGCCGGCGTCCACCACCCCCGCCTTTTTCAGCACCGGGTTCTGGTCGATGGTGTGGGCCAGGGCCTCCTGGCCCTCCTGAATGGCGGCCTCCAGCACCCCTTCAAAGCTGCCGTCCTCCCGGGCATGTCCTGCGGCCCGGGCAGCCGCCATGCGGGAGACGGTGAGGATGGTGCCCTCGGCAGGCTTCATGACCGCCTTGTAGGCGGCGGCCACACCGAAGTCCAGCGCAATGGCCAGGTCCCGGCCATCCATGGTCTGCTTGTCCTTGATCGCCTTGGAGAAGCCCCGGAACAGCAGGGACAGGATAACACCCGAGTTGCCGCGGGCGCCCCGCAGCAGGGCGGAGGCGGTGCCGGCGGCGGCCTGCCCCACAGCGTCATACTGCTTTTTCCGCATCTCGGCGGCGGCGGCCCCGATGGTCAGGGTCATGTTGGTGCCCGTGTCTCCGTCAGGGACCGGGAAAACATTCAGGTCGTTGATGGGCTGTTTCTGGGCGTTGATGGCGGCGTGGGCGTGAATCATCATCCGCTGAAAGACCGCCGCGTCA
>JAAVYL010000041.1 GCA_022791075.1 Lawsonibacter sp.
ATAGCCAAGTGGTAAGGCAGAGCTCTGCAAAAGCTCCACCCCCAGTTCAAATCTGGGTGGCACCTCCATGTCGGGGCAAGCATTTTATATCGCTTGCTCCGGCTTTTTTACGGGGGGAAGGTATATGGATCAGAACCGCAGATGTGTTCTGTATCATTATACAGACTTTCAGGCCGTAGACGGCATCCTCCGCTGTGCTCAGCTCCGGGTGAACAACGTCCTGCGCATGAACGACTCCGCCGAGATGCGCCACTTTATGAAGCGGCTGTGCACCTCTGTGGCGGAGCGGCTGGAGGCGGAGGGGCACAGCGCTCGTGCGAATGAGGTGCGGGTTCTGTTTCACAAGGAAATCCAAAGGGAGTACTCCGCCTTTGCCGCCTGCTTCTCCTTTCACCGGGACGACGCAGCCCAGTGGGAACGCTACGGCAACCGGGGCCGCGGCGTGTGCATCGCGTTTCAGCGGGAGCACCTGCAGAGGATGACAAAGGGGCCCCTGTCCCTTCAGGCGGTCTTCTATCAGAACGATATGGCCGGCCACCCCATGGTGGAGACGTTCTGCAGCCTGATCCGGGAGGGAGTCACCCTGTCTGACGACGACCCGCGGATCAGAAAGGCCATGTGCGATGCCTGGGCCTGTTCAGTGTCCTTCAAGCACCCCTCCTTCTCTTCGGAGTATGAGATGCGTCTGGTGGTCTCCCCCTTTGAAAAGGAGGAGTTTGATGTGCGCCCCTGCTACCACGTGACCAAGGAGCGGATCAAAAAATACTACCCCCTGAATCTACAGGCTATGTGTCAGGAGGCTGGCATCACCTTGGAGGATCTGATCACCGAAATTATCATTGGCCCGGATTCCACCCAGTCTCTGGCCATTTTTCAGGACTACCTGCGGGATAACGGCCTGCACCGTCTGGCGGAGCGTGTATCCCTTTCAGACTGCCCTCTGCGGGGGCTTACATAATCCATAAGGAAGCAATCCGGGGCACGCAGAACTGCGTGCCCCGGACTGTTTAACCCTTAAACTTGGAAAACACATAGTTTCCCGACTCACTCAGATCCGCCTGAGTCCAGGCCGCGTTTGGCGATGCGCCCGGCCGAAGGGCGGCAGAGGTCTCGTCCTTGTCGCACAAAGACCAGTTGGCCCAGCTGACCCCCCGCTTATTCAGAAAGTCCAGCCACTCCTCTGACTCCTTTAAAAATACGCCGCCGCTGCCATCCGCCCGGCTGGTGCCCCACTCGGTGACAAACACAGGCAGGCCCGCGTCCAGCACCCTCTCCACCCGCTGCCGCAGATCCGCACCGTGGGTTCCGGCGTAGAAGTGGAAGGTATACATCAGATTTTCCCCCTCCAGGGGCGACTGGGAGACCATATGCAGGTCTTGGCTCCAGGTGCTGCTGCCCACCAGAATGACGCTTCTGGGGGCGTACTCCCGAATGGCCGGGATAATCTGCTGGGCATAGGGCTTCACATCCCGCTCCCAGGTAACATCTCCGTTGGGCTCGTTGCAGAGCTCATAGAGCACCGCCGGACTGTCCTGATAGCGCCGGGCGATTTTTGAAAAGAACTCCCGGGCCTCGGCCGCATGGCTCATGGGGTTGCCGTCAGAGAGGATGTGCCAGTCGATGATCACATACATGTCGCTTTCAATCGCGGCGTCTACTGCCCGAATCAGCATATCTGTCACGGCGTCGGGGTTGCTGAGATAGCCCCCCGCCTCCGTATACATAGCGACCCGAAAGAGATTTGCCCCGAATTGGGCGGTGTTTTGGATGGACTGACGGTTGGTATACTGCTCGTACCAGTGCAGGCCGTGGCTGCTCATCCCCCGCAGAACCACGGGCTCTCCGGTCTCGTTGCAGAGCTGTGCGCCCTTCACCTGGAGCCACCCGTTTTCTGATACGCCGCCCCCCACCTTCACAGCGGGCTGCTCGGGAGGGACAGGGTCCTCCGGCTCCAGGGGGGCGCCCCCGGCCAGCTTCATCGCCTTTTGGAGCATGATGCAGGCCTCCGCCCGGCTCAGGCTGCTCCTGGGATGAAAGTTTCCATCCGCATCTCCCCGGACGACGCCTGCCACATAGGCGGCCAGCACCGGCTCATAATACCGGCCGTCCAGCTGCGGGAAATCCTTCAGCTTTGGCGATTCAGTATTGAAGTCCCCCCGCACCTGGGGCAGCAGGGCCCGCATCAATATTTTGACCGCCAGCTGCCGGGAGATGGGACGGTCGAACCCCTCTCCAGTGGGGGGAAGCTCATCCCAGTCATACCATCCGGCCTGAAGGGCGGCCTGGAGCGCCCCGGAGGCCCAGTGGCCGGTCTGCCCCTGAACCGGTTCCAGTCCGGCACAGCGGGCGGCGGCCGATACAAACTGGGCCGCCGAGATGGGGTCCCCAGGGCCGAAACGCCCGTTCGGATAGCCGGACAAAAGTCCGGCCTGCTCCATCTCCGTCACCGCGGCCTCATACCAGGCCCCCGGCGTCACGTCGGTAAAGGCGGCGGAGGCCCTTCCGGCAAAGACCAGCGCGCACAGAACGGACAGAAACAAAAACAGTTGTCTTTTCATGATATCCTTTCAGCCCATTGGGGCAATCACTCCTGCTCCAGCTTGATGGCGTTGATCAGCCGGGGAATCATTTGCTTTTTTCTGCTGACCACGCCGGGCAGGACAATGACGCCGTCCGCCGGCTGGATGCCAAAGGCCTTGCCCGCCAGCTCCTCCGCCCCGGCCCCTGCGGTCAGCAGCTCGGTGCTGGAGTTGCGTGCATCGGTAAACATGTAGAAAATGTAGTCCAGCTGCTGCTTTTCCAGGGCCTCGGCCAGGTAGGGTCCCACCAGAGCCCGGGCGGCCTTGCGGTTTTTCTCGGTCATATAGATGCCCTGGCCCACCCCGAAGCGGACGTGTCCGCTGGTGAAAATCTTGTAATCGCCGTTGAACACCTCCGCTGCCGTCTTACCGGAGACGTCGCCGCCGTGCTCAAACATCTGATCGGCGTACTCCTCCAGGTCCACTCCGGCCAGCTCCGCCAGCTTTCGTGCCGCCCGCTCGTCCGCAGAGGTGCAGGTGGGGCTGCGGAACATCAGTGTGTCAGAGAGTATCGCGGACAGCATCAGTCCCGCCATGGCCGGCTCGATCTCCACGTCGTTCTCCCGATACATCTGGTAGATGATGGTGCAGGTACAGCCCACAGGCACATTGCGGAAATACACAGGCCCGTCCGTCTCAATGGCGCCAATGCGGTGGTGATCGATAATTTCCAGCACCTCGGCCTCGTCAATCCCCTCCACGGCCTGGTTCTTCTCGTTATGGTCCACCAGAATCAGCTGCTTTTTGTGCAGGTTCATCATGTTCCGGCGGGAGACCACGCCAATGTATTTCCCGTCGTCATCCAACACGGGAAAGTAGCGGTACCGCACCGAGGCCATCACCTTGGCAGCCGCCTCCACGGGAGTGTGGAGGGTAAAGGTCAGCAGGTTTTCCGTGCTCATGTAGTGGCGGATAGGGGCGGCCTGACTGATCATCTGGCCGGCCACATAGGTGCTGATCTCCGTGGCAATGACAATGCAGCCCTTCTCCTCAGCCAGCATACAGATGGTGCGGGACATCTTGCCCCCGGCGCACACGACAATACATCCGGCGTCCATCTCCAGGGCGGCCAGCTGACTCTCGCTGCGGTTGCTCACGATGACAATGTCTCCGGGGGAGATGGACTTTTCGATCTGCTCGGCACTGCCGGAGCCGATGATGATGCGTCCCTCCACCACCTTGCCCGTCACGTCACCCACCAGAACGGTGCCGTCCAGAATATCAATCAGGTTTTCATAACTGGTCCGGGCGATCTCCAGGCTGTGGGGGTCCATGCCATCCATGTTGGCTGTGGTCACGTCCTTAACCGTGATAACCCCCTTCAGGTTTTTCTCCTCATCCACAATGCACAGGGTGTCCAGCTGCTGGTCCCGCATGGTCATCCAGGCCCGGCGGAGGCTGATCTCACCGTCCATCCCCGGGGCCGGGCGGATGTCCACGTCCCGGATGTGGGGGCTGACATCGGTGTACAGCTGGGGCATAGGAACCTTGAAGTAGTCCAGGACAAACTCGGTCTCCCGGTTGAGCAGACCAGCCCGGCAGGGCTTGCAGGGCCGGCCCGGGTCCAGGATGTTTTTCAAATTGCTGTAAGTGACAGCGGCACAGATGGAGTCAGTATCCGGATTTCTGTGGCCGATTACCTTGATTGCACGGGAATTTATGCTCTGATTATTCATCATCTTCCTCATTTCTCCCGCCGGACAGGCCGCGGGCGGACTTTTTAGGCCGGTTTCATCATACCACGTCCGGCCCTCTTCCGCAAGGGATTCTGCCAGAGGATGGAAAAAAACATAGAAGGTCCCCGGTCCTGTTTGGAACAGGACCGGGGACTGAAACGCTTGATTATCTTTTTGCAAAAACAAATTGGCCGGGCGGTCACTCTGTGGTGTAGTTGTCAAAATACCCCTGGATAAAAACCACCGGGGTGCCCTTGTCCCCCGAGCCGGAGGTCAGGTCACACAGGGAACCAATCAGATCGGTGAGGCGGCGGGGGGTAGTCCCCTCAGACACCATCTGGCCCACCAGATCACCGTCCTTTTTGTGGATGCGGTCCTTGATTGCCTCCTTCAGCGCCTCTCCGGACAGGGCCGCAAAGTCATTGTCAGCCAGATATTTCAGCTTCAGCTCGTTGGGGGTGCCCTCCAGGCCCGCGGTGTAGGCCGGGGAGACCACAGGGTCGGCCAGCTCCCAGATTTTTCCCACGGGGTCCTTAAAGGCGCCGTCGCCGTAGACCATTACCTCCACATGGCTGCCTGTGGCCTCCAGCAACTTCTTCTGAATGGCCTCCACCAGCCCCTGGCACTCCCTGGGGAAGAGCTTCACCTGATCCTCAGTGGACTTGTTGGAGCCAAGCAGGCCGTATTTCTCGTTGCAGCCGCTGCCGTTGACAGGGGAGGTCAAAATATCGTCCAGACCACAGACCCGCTCCGCACCGGCGGCCCGCAGCAGGCGCTTTGTGCGCTGACGGGTGTGGATGTCGCAGCACAGTACATCTTTGGTGTAGGGCAGGATGGACCGGGGGTCGTTGGCAAAGATAATCTCCACCTCAGCCCCGCACTCCTGGATCAGCTCCTGGTAATAGGACACATAATCCACGCCGGTAAAGGGGTGCTTTTCATAGCCGAAGAGTGTCCGGTACTGCTCCAGGGTGAGGACGTCCCTGTAGGGGTCAACCCCCTTTTCGTCCACTGCGTCCAGGCTGACCAGGTGGTTGCCCACCTCGTCGGAGGGATAGCTGAGCATCAAAACAACCCGCTTGCACCCTTTGGCAATGCCACGCAGGCAGATCGCGAAACGGTTGCGGCTGAGAATGGGGAAAATAACGCCTACAGTCCCGCCGCCCAGTTTATTCCGGACGTCGGCTGCGATGTCGTCTACAGAGGCATAGTTGCCCTGGGCTCTGGCCACAATGGCCTCTGTCATGGCCACCACGTCCCGGTCCCGGATGGCAAACCCGTCCTCGCTGGCGGCCTCCAGCAGGGAGGCAGTTACGATCTCCACCAGATCGTCTCCGCTGCGGATGATGGGGGTACGGATTCCCCGGGAAACAGTTCCGACCATACGGCTCATAAAGGAACACTCCTCATTTTCATATCGTTTATGTGGGAAAAGCTCCCGCAATTATGTATCATACCACGATTGAGGCTCCTTGTAAATAATGATTTTCCGGCTTCAGAGGAGCTTTGACCATTTGATGCGGCGTCCCTGTCACCGCTGCATTGACCGCAGAACAGCCCCGGCCAGACGGGCCAGGGAGGAGGCCAGGGTGAGCAGGTCTCTGGGCGGGACATCCAGGGCGGTGCGCAGGGCGGCGGCCAGATTTTTGGGTTCCAGTGCCTCCCTGACCATCCTGGCGTCTCCGGAGGACAACAGGTCATAGAGGGTATCCGCAACCGTCTCCCGCTGTGCATTCGTCAGCCCGGCCAGCCAGTCCTTCAAGGCCCGGTCCATCATCCGGCTTCCGGCGGTGACCTCCTCCAGCCGGATAAAATCCCCGCCTGCTATTTGCCAGGAGTAGAGATCGTGCTGGAACAGCCCCTCCTGATTGCTTTCAATCACGGTGTGGGGCTCCTCATGGCCCAGCAGCAGTCCCACCACTGAGGACTGGGGCACAAAGGTGCGGATGCGGGTGATCAGTTCCTGATACCCCGGCCGGGCCAGAATGTAGTCGGTAAAGCCGGGGCCGTCAAAGGAGCAGATTGTGCGGACACGGTCCCGGACCTTCATGGGACACAGAGAGGCACCGGCCACAGCCAGATTGCCCCCCTTGGAGTGTCCCCCCAGCAGCAGCGGACCGGGAAAGCTGCCGGCAAAGTCCCGGATATAGACCGCTGCCGCCAGCTGGGCGGGGACCAAGTCCATAAAGCTCATGTTAAAGTCCTCTTTCCAGCCCACCAGTGTGGCATCGGTGCCCCGGAAAGCCAGAAAGGCAGGGCCGGTTCCCAGCCAGACGGCCAGAGCAGCAAACTGGGTCTCCTCCTCCGGGACAAACCGGCTGACATAGCAGCTCAGGCCCAGGGAGGCGAATCGGGGGGAGGCGGACAGGGCCCGGAGCAGGTCCAGGTCGCTGTCACACCGGCAGCGGCCCCTCTGCCCCGGGGGCAGGGCCAGATATCGCCGAGCCGTCTCCCCCAGGGGGACAGCCGGCTCGGGCTCCCCGGGAATCAGCGAGCCGAAATGAACATAGGACAGTGCAGACAGCACCAGAGCATCCACAGGGCAGAAAGGAACCCTGTCCAGGGTCAGATCCCCTCTCCAGGCCAGATAATCCAATACGCCGCCCACCGCGCTCCCCCCTTTTTCCAGCCTATGCCATCCCGGGGGAAAAGGCTCATATCTCCCCAAGGGGCTGCATAGAATGGGATAGCTGGAAGCGGGGAGTGTTGTGCTTTGAAAGGAAACATGGAGGAACGGGCCGAGCGTCTGGCGCTCTACATCCTGGAGAACCGGACCACGGTGCGGGCCGCAGCACAAAAGTTTGGAATCAGTAAAAGCTCCGTACATAAGGATTTGGCGGAGCGTCTGCCCACCTTCAACCGGACGCTCTATCTCCAGGTGAAAGAGATCCTGGAACAAAACAAGGCAGAACGCCACATCCGGGGCGGCATTGCCACGCGGAAGAAGTACAAAGGAGTGTAAAAGGACCAGCCGGGCGGTACCTGTGTACCACCCGGCTTTGCGCGTGCGGCATCTGCCCGAATCCCGGGCCTTGCTTCAGACCAGCCGCACCTTGACCTGGTCTCCCTGGGCCGAGACGCACAGGGTATCTCCGTTTTTCAGCTTGCCTGTCAGCATCAGGTCGGCGGCGGGGTCCTCCACCAGGGAGGCAATCGCACGCCGGAGCGGACGGGCGCCGTACTCCCGGCTGCTCCCCTTGCCGGCCAGGAGGGAGACGGCCTCCTCCTCCACAGCCATGGATATGCCCAGCTTGTCCAGCCGCCTGCGGGTTTCGGACAGCAGCTGCCGGGTGATGGCGTTCAGGGTGGGCTGATCCAGGGGGTGGAACACCAGCGTGGCGTCCAGGCGGTTGAGAAACTCCGGTGCGAAGGTATTGGACGCATCGGCCAGCACAGCCTGCTCCAGTTCCTCCCGCTCCGCTTCTCCTCCGGCGGCGAACCCCAGCCGCCGCCCCTTGGCAAACCGCTGGGCCCCCAGATTGGAGGTCATCACCAGGACGGTATTGCGGAAATCCGTCTTCCGGCCCTGTGCGTCTGTGAGAACCCCCTCCTCCATCACCTGGAGGAGGACCGACCAGACGTCCCGATGTGCCTTTTCCAGCTCATCCAGCAGCACCACTGACCAGGGATTCCGCCGCACCCGCTCGGTGAGCTGTCCTCCCTCCTCGTGGCCCACATAGCCCGGAGGGGAGCCGATGAGGCGGGAGACCGTGTGGGCCTCCATATACTCCGACATGTCGAAGCGCAGCAGGGCCTCCTCGCTGCCGAACAGGGCGGCGGCCAGACAGCGGCACAGCTGGGTCTTGCCCACTCCGCTGGGCCCCAGAAAGAGGAAGCATCCCACTGGCCTGCGGGGGTCCTTCAGTCCCAGCCTGCCCCGGCGGATGGCACGGGTGACGGTTTCCACCGCCTTGTCCTGGCCCATAAGGCGGCGGCGCAGCTGGATATCCAGCTCGGCCAGGGCTTTCTTGTCCGCCTCATCCGGGTCGCTGATGGGGACTCCTGTCCACTGGGACAGCACCGCTTGAATATGGTGGGGCTCCACGGCAAACTGCCCCTGGCCCGACTGCCACCTCTGCCGCTCTCCCTCCAGCTCGCGTTTGAAGTCCCGCTCCACGTTGCGCAGAATGGCTGCCTGCTCAAAGTCCTGCCGGCGCACTGCGTCGGCCAGCTGCCTTCCCGCCTGAGACACCCGTCCCTCCAGCCGCTGCAGCTCCGGGGGCAGAGCCTTGCCGGACAGCCGGGCCTGGGCCGCCGCCTCATCCACCAGGTCGATGGCCTTGTCAGGCAGAAAACGCTGGGGAAGGTAGCGGCAGGACAGGTCCACAGCCGCCTCCAGGGCGCTGTCAGAGATAATGAGGTGGTGGTGGGCCTCATACCGGCCCCGGAGACCCTGTAAAATTTCCAGTGTCTCGGTCCGGCTGGGTTCCTTCACCGTGATGGGCTGGAACCGCCGCTCCAGGGCGGCGTCCTTCTCAATATACTTCCGATACTCGTCAATCGTGGTGGCGCCGATGACCTGGAGCTCTCCCCGGCTGAGGGCGGGCTTAAGGATGTTGGCGGCGTCGATGGCTCCCTCGGCGCTGCCCGCCCCGACAATGGTGTGCAGCTCGTCGATAAACAGGATAATGTTGCCTGCCCGGCGGACCTCGTTGAGGACATGCTTCAGCTTCTCCTCAAATTCACCCCGGTATTTGGTACCCGCCACCATAGCGGACAGGTCCAGAGCATACAGCCGCTTGCCCAGCAGGTGCTGGGGGGCGGTGCCGTCGGCGATGGAGAGGGCCAGCCCCTCCACCACGGCGGTTTTGCCCACGCCCGGCTCGCCAATGAGAGCGGGGTTGTTTTTGGTCCGGCGGGACAAAATCTGGATCACCCGCTCCAGCTCTGCCTTGCGTCCGATCACCGGGTCCAGCCGCCCCTCGGAGGCCATGCGGGTCAGGTCCCGGGCACACTGGTCCAGCTGGCGCGTGTCTCCCGAGGGACGGACCTCCGGCTCCCGGTTCCGGGGCTTGGGAGGGGGGACCTCCTCTCCGCCCAGAGCGGCGGCGACGGAGCGGTACAGCCCCTGGCCGTCCACTCCGCAGTGGGTCAGCAGCCGGCAGGCTCCGCTGCTCTTGATGCGCAGCAGCCCAAGCAGCAGGTGCTCGGAGTTTACCGCCTGCTGGCCCAGCCGGCGGCTCTCCTCCACAGCCCCCTGGATGGCCAGACAGCAGTTGGGGGTCAATCCCTGGTGGAGAGTCCGGGCCGGCACCCCCGTGCCCACCCGCTGGGCAATGGCGGAGCGCAGGCAGCGGCTGTCCGCCCCCGCCCGGCGCAGGGCCATGGCCGCGGGACTGAACTCCTGTCCGGCCAGTCCCAGGAGCAGATGCTCGCTGCCCACATAGCTGTGGCCCAGCCGGGCGGCGTTCTCCTGGGCCAGACGGATGGCGCCCAGGGCAGTGGATGTGAATTGGCTGTCAGACATGTCGTCTCACCTCAGCATAAAATCTTTTTACATCATTCCCTAATTCAGTAAAATTTAACATTGCATTTTTTAAAAAGTGTGGTAGAATGGGGGTACCATTCTAATGGAGGTGTACTTAAATTATGGCCTATGTTATCAGTGATGCTTGCATCAGCTGCGGTTCCTGTGCTGACGGCTGCCCCGTGGGCGCCATCTCTCAGGGTGACTCCCAGTACGTCATCGACGCCGGCGCCTGCATTGATTGCGGTTCCTGCGCTGGTACCTGCCCCATGGGCGCCATCTCCCAGGGCTGACAACAAAAAAGAGACACCGGACGTCAAGTCCGGTGTCTCTTTTTTGTTCAGGTACTCAGTCCGTTGGCTTTTGTTCAAAGAGGTCCTCGATGGAGACCTCCAAAATTTTAGCCAGGCCATACAGCTCGATATCTGTAACGGTGCGCCGTTTGTCCTCTATCCTGGAGATAGAGCCGCGGCAGATATAGATTGCCAGCGTCTCCAGCTTGTCAGACAGGGCCTGCTGGCTCAGGTTCCTCTTCAGCCGTAGCTCTCTGACCCGGCTGCCCACGATATTCAAATCTTTTCCATCTATAATCCTCGCCATAGAAAAGCTCCTCCTTTTGTCTTGACATGAGACAAAAATCAGGTTAAACTATGGTCAATGAATCGTTGTCCTATAACAGGACATAGCAGAAAATCAGGGAGTTAAATTATGGAAAATGACCGGTTTCCCCCGCCTCCCCTGCAGGTTACAGAAACGCCGTCCACACGGGACATTGGAGAGAGGCTGCTGACCGGCGTCATCACAGCGGCGGTGATGGAAATCGGCCAGCGGCCCGGAATCTGGCAGAAGATGATCCAGGCGGTGAACAGCGGAGCAGCCGGCACAAAGGAGGGCACCGCCAGCGCCTTTTTGTTCCGCGCTATGGTAGACCGACTGCTGGAGGAATTTCAAGCCCTGGATTTTGACAGCTGAACCCGTCCGGAGCAGGCCGGACGGGAATTTTTTGCATTCTTATATATAATTTTTAAAATTATATTTAGTCATATTACATATTGATAATTCCGGTGTGTTGGGATATACTGTAGTCAGAAGAAGCATGGAAGCCCGCCTGCTCTGGGAAAGGAGTGTGTCCTATGCGCACAAATACGTTAACTGCTGTCCCCTCGGTCTCCGCCGCATCGGTTTTGAATGCGCCTCACCGCCGCGCGAGGGAAGAGCGGGACCCCTACGACGGCCTGCGGCCCTGGTCGGCCATCACCCATGGAGCAGGCGCGGTTCTGGCCGCAGCCGGCACAGCCGCCCTGCTGATCCGGTCGGCTATGCTGGGCAGATGGCTGCTGTTTGGGCTGTTTGCGGTCTACGGTCTGTCTATGATCTGCCTCTATACGGCCAGCACCCTGTATCACTGCCTCAACGTCTCTGTTTCCGGGCGGCTGGCCCTGAGGAAATATGACCACTGCTCCATCTATCTCCTCATCGCCGGCAGCTACACCCCCCTGTGCCTTACCGTCCTGCGGAGCGCCGGAGGTCTTCCCCTTGTGATTGCGGTATGGGTTCTGGCTGCAGCTGGGACCGTGCTCACCATCGCGAAGCTGTCCATCCCCCGGTGGCTCACCAGCGCCATCTACCTCTTTATGGGCTGGCTGGCAATTTTCGCCATTGTCCCCATCTACCATGCTCTGCCCGCCGCCGGATTTTTCTGGCTGCTGGCCGGCGGTATTCTGTACACGGTGGGCGGCGTGCTCTATGCGGTGAAGCGGCCGGGCCGGAATAACCCCCGCTTTGGCTGCCACGAGATCTTTCATGTTTTCATCCTTCTGGGCAGTATCGCCCATTTTGTGATGATGTATCAGACGGTACTGTTGCTGTAATTACGGCCGCCCGGTACTGAAACGGGCAGAAGGCGCACTGACCGCCCGGACTGAGGGTCCGGGCGGTCAACATTTTTTAAAGGTGGGCTGTCAGTCCAGCCAGATAATCTCCTCTGGCGGAGGGGTATGTCCGCACACCGCTGCCGCCCAGCCCGGGCCGGTATAGGTTCCAAACCACAGTCCGTCCCGCTGGGCGCTTCCCTCCCCGGGGAGGGGGATCCGAATTCCCCGAATGGAGACGGTCAGTCCCTGGCCGCTCTCCTTCACCCGGCTCTCCTTCAGGGCCCAGAGCTGGGTGAAAGCGGGCCAGAGAGACGGCTGCCTCTCCAGCCAGTCCAGCTCCGGCCAGGAGCATACCCGCCGGGGCAGAGCGGGCCGCCAGCCTCTCACCACCTGAATATCCACCCCAACGCTCTCGCCGTCCAGGGCGCACAGAGCCAGGCCGCCGCTGTGGGAGAGATTGAAGCAGCAGTCCTCCCGCTGGGGAAAATAGGGCTTTCCGCCGCTCTGCCGTGCGATTTCAGGCAGAGGGGACAGACCCCAATGCTCCGCCGCGGCCTGAGCCAGCAGTGCCCGGGACTGAGACCGGTCGGTCAGCCCTCTGGCGCCGTACAGGACCATAGAAATCCCCCTTTCCCTGTTTGCAAGTATAGCGGGAAAGGGGGAAAAAGGCAATATAAAATGCTCAGCAGGGCAGCGGCAGCCAGGAGCCTACGGCGGCCAGGTCCCGAAAGAGCGGACCCTGGGGCGGGTAGAGGGTAAACCAGGCGATCAGGCAGCCCAAAGCCAGCGCCGCCAGAATGGGCAGCAGCCACCTGATTCCCCGGAAGGGCCCGGAAAAACGGGTGGGCAGCCAGAAGCCCAGCGCCATGACCAGCGCGTAGATGACCAGGTCCACCCACATGGCTTCGCCGCCCAGCCCCACGTGGTAGATCCAGCCCAGGGCCAGCGTGGCGGCGCATATCCCTGGCAGGACCAGCAGCCAGGGGCGAATCCCCCCGGGGCGGCCCCGGCTGAGAACGACAGCCGCCCCCAGATAGGGCCAGAACACCAGCTTGATATGTTCCCACAAGCTCTCGTTTACCGGCGAAAACAGCGCGGTTCCTGCGTTGGGGCACCAGTCATACAAAAAATGGAGGGCACAGCCGGCCAGCAGGGCTGCGATCCAGGTTAATATTAACTGCCGTTTCGGATAAAACAACTCCCTCACTCCTTTCCATACAATTTATGCAGACAGATTTCTTTTCATACGGCGCCGCATAAATTTTCCCTGTCTGGACAACCTAGAGCTGCATCCATAAAATCACTGTACAGGTATTAAAGGAGAGATGAGCGTTGAAAATGACGGATCAGGACTATGGCAAGCTGGTCAATGAGCGTTCCAAGCCCTCCCCCATGGGAAAGAATCTGGTGTGGGCCTTTCTGGTGGGCGGTGCAGTCTGCGTGATTGGCCAGGGACTGAGCAATTTCTACCAGAGCTATGGCCTGGACAGGGAGGAGGCGGGAACAGCCGTCTCCGTTACCCTGATTTTTGCTGCCGCCCTGCTCACCGGGCTAGGTGTTTTTGACAAGCTGGCCAAGCGGGCGGGGGCGGGTACCCTGGTTCCCATCACCGGCTTTGCCAACGCCATGGTGTCTCCGGCGCTGGAGTTCAAAAGTGAGGGACTGGTCACCGGCACGGCGGCCAAGCTGTTTACCGTGGCGGGCCCGGTGCTGGTGTTCGGCATCAGCGCCAGCGTCATTTACGGGCTGATTCTGTGCCTGCTGAAGAGCTTTTAGTAAAGCGAAACAAAAAGAACGACTGGTTTTTTTGTGTATTTTCCCCTTGCACCTGGGGAGGAAATTTGCTATAATCCTCTTACTTTCAAGTTGTTAGTTTGGCTGCCAATCGGCAAATGATAGTAAGGAGTGATAAGGCATGGGTTTATTTGGAGGACAGACAAAGCAGGAACCGGTCAGCACACCCGTCTATGAGGAGGAGCCCTTCGATGAGCTGCCCCCTCTGCCCAAGGCGAACAGTACTACCATCATTGCCAAGGGGATCACTGTGACAGGTGTGATCCGGGGCGAAGGCAACGTGCAGATTGAAGGACGGCTGGAGGGCGAGGTTGATCTGAAGGGCGGCATCACCGTGGCTGTCAGCGGGACTGTTCAGGGACCGATTGTGGCTGACGCAGTGCGTGTGGCTGGGGAGGTCACAGGCAGCATCACTGCCCGGGAGCACCTGTGCCTGGAGCGTACCGGTGCCATCCACGGCGATGTGGCCACATCCTCGCTGATCGTGGAGAACGGCCGGCTGGACGGCAGCAGCACCATGCTGACTCCGCCTGAACGCCCCTATGAGCCCGAGCCTGAGATTACCTCCCAGGATCTCCAGTTCGGCGACAGCTACGAGCTGGAAATGGAACCGAAATAATGTGCCGCTGCCCGGAGAAGCCTCTCCGGGCAGCGATTTTTTGCCTGCCGGCGGTCAAACAGACTGCATAATGGTGTGCTCCGCCAGGATTTTGACTCCCATGCCGATGAGGATCAGCCCACCTGCCAGCTCTGCACGGCTTTTAAAGCGGCTTCCAAAGACGGCCCCCACCTTGACTCCGGCGGCGGACAGCACAAAGGTGGTCACGCCGATGAACAGCACAGCGGGGAGGATATCCACCTTGAGAAAGGCGAAGGTGACCCCCACGGCCAGAGCGTCGATGCTGGTAGCCACTGCCAGGGGCAGCATGGCCCGGGGGGAGAAGGAGCAGTCCAGCTCCTCCGCCTCCGCACCTTGGGACTCACGAACCATGTTGATGCCGATGACGGACAGCAGGACAAAGGCAATCCAGTGGTCCACTGAGACAATCATCCCCTGAAACCGTACCCCCAGCAGCCAGCCAATCAGGGGCATCACAGCCTGAAAAGCCCCGAACCAGCCTCCGCAGGTCAGGCAGTGCCTGGGTCCTGGCCGCCCGGCGGAGAGCCCCTTGCAGATGGAGACGGCAAAGGCATCCATAGACAGGCTGACCGCAATGATAAAAAGCTCATACAGGTGCATAACAGTTCCTCCTATTCCATACAAAATTCAGCCCGGCTCCCACGGAAGCGCAGGCGGCCCCAAACACAAGAAAAAGACCTACCTGTCCCGCGGACAGGTAAGTCTCGTCATTTCAGGTCCGGCCAGAAGAAAATCTCTTCAGTATGTTGACCGGACCGCACCCACAAGCGCCGACTACTCCCTTACTGTGGGTGTCAGTGTATCACAGAACCGCTGCCCCTGTCAACCTATTATGGAAAAGGGCGGGCTATGATAACAAATGCGCTGTGTGCCGTCTCCAAAAATTTCCCCGCGCCCCCTTGCGCTTTTCCGGAAAACCGGTTATACTGGTAGGCAATAGAGCGGGCCGGACCCTCCGGCCATACTCCGCCGGAGCGGTCCGGCGAAGATATCTCTGTTTTGGGTTCCCACTCCTGAGGTGGAGGAGAAAATTTTTAGGAGGAAACAATTATGAAAGTAGCGATTTTCGGCGCCGGCACGATGGGCAGCGGCATTGCCCAGGTCTTCGCGGCAAAGGGCCACACCGCCCTGATGTATGCCAGCAGCGTGGCTTCCGCCCAGCGGCACAAGGATAATCTGGACAAATCCCTCCAGAAGCGGGTGGACAAGGGCAAGATGGACCAGGCCGCCAAGGACGCCCTGATGGCCAATGTGCTGGTGGAGGAGAAGTCCGCAGCTGCCGACGCCGACCTGATTATCGAGTGCGTGAAGGAGGACATGGTCACCAAGAAGGAGCTGCTGGGTGAGCTGGACGCCATGTGCAAGGAGGGCACCGTCTTCGCCTCCAACACCTCCTCCCTGTCTATCACCGAGATGGCCCTGGGCCTGAAGCACCCCGTTATCGGCATGCACTTCTTCAACCCCGTGCCCAACAT
>JAAVYL010000042.1 GCA_022791075.1 Lawsonibacter sp.
TCAAGTACTTTTTTCGACTTTTTTTGAAGTCTTTTTTCGTACCCGCTCCGGCCGCTTTCGCTTGAACCGTGTCCTGTCGGACAGCTTCGATAGATTACCATACTCTTCCCCTCTTGTCAATACCTTTTTTCTCTTTTTTTGAGTTTTTTTGCAGTTTATTTTTCCGCCACAATATCTACGGCTTTTGGAAGATTTTAGACACAAGATATGTTTCCTTGCCTCTTCTGGTAAAAGCCTTTCCAACCAGCCAGAGCAGAGCCGGCAGCACAAGCCCCAATATTAAATTCCATCCGGGTACCAGTCTCCGGTTCCATTCCTCCGCCGCGCCCGGGGCAGGGAAGAGCACCAGCCCCCCCGCTGCCGCCAGAAAAACCGCCGCCCACGGAGTCCAGGCCCGCTCCTTTCCCGTCAGCTCCGCCGTCATAATCCGAATGGCAAAGACCAGAATCCCTCCCATAGTCACATCGGCAAAGGTCCATAGAGCTGTAACCAGGCTTTCCACCCGCTGAAACGCGCCCTCCACCCCCACGCTTTTGGCCAGCGTAAAAAAGGGATTATCCAGTCTGGCCGCCAGGCCCGCTCCCAGATTGCCTAAAATGACCGCCTGTGCCGCTGCCAGTAGCAAGGCGCCCCCCAGCCCCCAGAACAGCCAGTGCCAGTGTTTATTTTCTCCCTGGTCCCTCACACTGCCCATTAAAAAGGGGAGAAACAGTCCCCAGCCCATTACTCCGGAAGCGGACATGGAGGCCCGCAATACCGGACCGCTCTCCTCCCACCACAGCGGCAGCAGCCGTTCCGCCTTGGCCTGGAACAGAGACAGCACAAGAACCGTTCCGGCGGTGACCAGCAGCGCGGCCAGAAAGAGCTGCCCGGCACGGGCAAAGGCCGCCAGCTTTCCCTTTCCGGCCCACAGCACCGCGGCCGCCACTGCCAGCAGAAAAAACCACAATGCGCCGTCACGGCGGCCGGAGGCCAGCAGTCTTTGGGCACACAGACGCAGCCGCAGAATCAGCAGCAGCTCCGCCCATACTATATATAGTAGTATGACCGCGCCTCCGGCCCATTTCCCCAAGAGATTTGTCATACCTCTGGCCAGCCCGTCCTGCCCCGCAAGGGAACCCATCAGCCACCCCGCGGCCAGAACGACCGGCGCGGCCAGCACAACCGCAAGCCACGCGCCCCGGCCCGCACCGGGCAGCAGCAGGGCTGGCAGCAGCTCCGCCGCCGGAGCCATTACCCCTGCCCACAGCAGAGCCATAAGCTGGGTGCGGGAAATCCTGTCCTTTTCCATACCTGCCTCCTCACCAGCCGCCCTCCGGCCGTCCATCCGCAGGGGCGGCAGCCTTACAACAGCCTGACCTTCACTGTAACATCTATGGGTACCCGGGCAAACCACTCCGCCCAAACCCCTTCAACCGCCTGCCACCTGGCCGGGCAGGCCATAGCCGCCCGGGCGCCCAGACCGGCACAGTCCGCCCCCCAGCTCTGCAGCCGCTCCAGCGCCCTCTCCAGACGGGTGACCTCCCGCGCCCTCAGTGCCTCTTTCAGCTTCTCCGTCTCTGAGGCGCCGGGCTGGACCTGATATTCCGAGAGACTCGCTTTTACCTCGCAGGTTATATGCAGCACTGTGGGCACGTCTCCCTGAAAAACCAGTCTGCTGCTGGTTCGGGCGGAACCGATGCGCAGCGCCGTTTTATTTCCCGGCAGCTCCACCTCCAGCACATCCTCAAACAGCCCTCCATACAGCAGCTCCAGTCCCTTGGCCGCTTCGCCCTCCAGAAAGCCCATCAGCGCGCCGTCCTTGAAAATCCCGTAGCCGCCCTCTGTTAAAACGCTTTCCTCTCCGCCGGACAGAACCAGCGCGGGGGCAAACGCCGCCCCCTGCTCCAGCAGATCAGTATAGATCTCCCCGGCGGTGCGGGTGATGGAGGCAATTCCCATTCTGCTGTCGGTCTGGAGGGTTTGCAGGCGCTTGTCCACTCCCTCTCCGCCGCCGGAGTTCACCGCCTCACGGGCGGTGCCGCCCCGGACCAGCCACAGCTGGGCCCCCAGGCCCAGCTCGCCGTCCCGGGCAAAGTAGTCCAGAACCGGCTGGACACCCTGCCGGGCCAGCTCCTCTCCCAGAAGAAGCTGGTCCACATAGCCAAAGAAAACATAGCTGTCGCTCTGTCCCTGCATGGCCAGACAGGCTGCGCTGAGGGAGGCCCGGTCCGCCGCCAGGGTGAGCGCAGACTCCCCTTCGGCCTGGAGGCCCTTTGCTCGGGGCCCTGTGGAGCCGGTGACGGCCACTCCGCCAGAGGCGGCGTCCACGCCCATGGCCCGCAGGAGCGCCATGTCCCCCATTTCCCGGGATACGGGCAGACCGGCGCAGCCGGTGAGAGCCAGGCAGACAGCCAGCAGGGGCAGACACAATTTCTTCATCGCTGGTTCCTCCTGTTTCTGGTTCTGATCGGGCCGTCCCGCCACTTCATGGCGGGCAGCGGCAGGCGGAAGAGGCTGGGGTGGCCCCTGGGGACCCGGGTCCCTGTGGTAAAGGGGGCCAGATAGGGCACGCCAAAGCTCTCCAGCCCCGCCAAATGGAGGATAAGCGCCCCGCAGCCCAGAGCCAGACCAAACAATCCGCCCAGGCTGGCCAAAATTGCCAGCAGAAACCTCCACAGCCGCAGGGCGTTTCCAAAATCCTGAGACGGCATGGTATACCCCGCCACCCCGGCAATGGCCACGGCAATCAGGACTGTGGGGGAGACGATGTGCGCCTCCACGGCCGCATTGCCCACCACCAGCCCACCCAGAATAGATACCGTGGCCCCGATGGGGCCGGGGAGGCGCAGACCCGCCTCCTGGATCACCTCAAAGGCCAGGAGCATGATCAGCACCTCAAAGATGGTGGAAAAGGGGACCTCCTGTTTAGCCGCTACAATGGACAACGCCAGCTTGGGAGGAATGGCCTCCGGGTGAAAGGTGACCAGGGCAATATACAGTCCCGGCACCAGCAGGGTGATGAGAGCGCACAGCCAGCGGATGGTGCTGAGGGCAGAGGCCACCAGCCAGTGATAAGCCCGGTCCTGTCCGGTTTTGAAAAACTGGTCGATTGTCCCCGGGAGCAGCCAGCCCAGGGGGATTCCGTCAGCAAAGAGGCCCACACGCCCCTCCAGTAGACCCTGACAGAGCCGATCGGGCCGCTGTGTGTAGGGCATGAGCGGGAAGGGGGAACGCACTGCGTCCGTCAGATATTCCTCCAAGCTGCCCGCCGCCTCCACACCGTCGATATCAATGGCCTCCAGCCTCTGTTCCACCAGGGCCACAGTATCCGGGTCGGCAATCCCCTCCAGCCAGAGGACGTCCACTGGAGTAAGAGACTGCCGGCCCACGATGTGCTCCCTGATTTTCAGCTCCGGAGCCCGGAGGCGGCGGCGGACCAGGGAGGTGTTGGTGCGCAGGCTCTCCACAAAGGAGTCCCGCGCTCCCTTCAGAGCGGGCTCGTTCTCCGGTTCACCCACAGACCGCTTCTCCTCCGTAGCTACGGGATAAACCAGGCAGTCGTCCCGCCCCTCCAGAAAGAGAGCGCAGCTGCCGTTGATCAGGGCCAGCACCACTGGATCCAGCTCCGTCTCCCGCTTGGCCGACTGGGCGTAGAGGGTCCCGCGCTCCAGCAGCTTAAACAGCTCTCCCTCCGGAACAGAGGCCAGCATGGGGTCCTGGGCCAGGGGGCGCAGAACATAGTCGTTCAGCCGCTCCGTCCGGGCCTGACCGTCAATATAGCAAACTGCGGCTCTGCGCTGGCTGTCCCCGTGGAGAAAAACCTCCCGCTTGGAGAAGTCCGCACACCCGGCAAAGACCTCCTCCAGCCGCGCCAGCGAAAGCGGCCCCGGAATGCGGGGTTCTCTTCTGGGATGGGGCGCATTGGCCTCCTTCTCTTTCAACATAAACCCCCTCCTTTCAGCCTAGTGTGCCGGAAGAGAGGGATTTTATTCGTCAGGAAGAATCTTGTGTTCCTTTGCGCTCCATTTGGCATATAAATCACCCCGCTTGTCAGTCAGTATGCCATACTGTCTGACAAGCGGGGTGCTGTTCAGGGCAAGCTATTTTTTTGTTACCGATATTCCCGGACAAAGCCTTTGGCAAACATGGGGTCAATGTCGAAGGTCGCCAGGTCGTCGGCGGAGCACTTCATATTGGTGACATTGAGAAGGGTCTCTGTCGCGCCGATGGGACCGATGATCCTGGCACGCTGATCACACACCCGGACCGACCGGTTTTTAGACCGCCGCCAGCGGGCCAGCATGGCCCAGAAGGAGACCTCCCGGGGGCGTTCCACCCCAAAGCCGTTTTGATATCCCACCGGCAGCACCGCCACCCGGGTGGGTTTTTTCAGCACAACAGGCCGGTCCGTCCCCAGGGAGTGCCCTTTGGGCAGCCAGCGGACCTCGGCCAGGGGGACCTCGCCGTATCCCACAGTTTTCAGCCGGTCGTCCCGGGTGCGCCGGCACCGGCCCAGAATGGCCGAGCCCGCGCGGACGCCGTCCAGCCGGGCGCTGTCGCTGTGGAGCAGGGCAAAGGACCCGGCGGCATGGACCACGCCGGTCTCAAAGCCGGCGGCATGAATGTCCTCCAGCACATGGTGAAACTGGTCCAGCTGATGACTCAGCTCCGGGTCGTTGGACCTGACGGCGTGGAGCTGGGTATAAATGCCCTCCAGGGCCACATTGGGCAGGGAGCGGTAAGCCAGCAGAATCTTTTCCGGCTCGCTGACCAGAAAGCCGCCAAAGCCCAGCCCCGTGTCCACCTGGATATGGGCGCAGGCCACTGTGGCCCGGTTCTCCGCCAGGGCATTAAGCGCCAGACCAGTATCCACAGAGGAGATGGTGCACACCACATTCAGGTCCACCAGCCGCTCCAGCTCCTCCCGGTCTGTGGTGGAGCGGAGCATCAGGATCTCCTCGTCCTCAAAGCCGGCCTGGCGCAGCTTTTCCGCATCCTTCACATCGTAGACAGCGAAGCGGCCGATGCCCTCCGCCCGGAGCAGCTTGGCCAGGGGCACAGCCCCTGCGCCGCCGCCGTCTCCGGTGAGCACCCCGTAAATTGCCGCGCCTGCCGCACGCTCCTTGATGACGGACAGGTTGTGCTTGACCGCCGCCTTTTCAATGACCAGTCTGCGCATAAAAGGCCCCCTTTATCTCTTGGGGATGCACCCCGGTGTATCAATGCTCCTATTTTACCACTGTTCGACGAAAATAGCAATAAGCAGGGCGGGTTCAGGCACGGGAATTGGGCGCGATGTCATCATTTTTGCAGCCTGCTCAGCCGCCTTATCAGCGCCTGAGCGGCGGCGCCGGTGAACAGTCCGGCAATCACGGCGGCGACCACCAGATAGGGCAGCCAGGCCAGCACAGCCCAGGAGCCCAGAACGGCGGCGGCGGCCAGCAGCTGGCCCAGGTTGTGAACGACGGCAGCCACCGGGCTGGCAAGCCATATCTGTTCCCTGGTGAGAAGCTTTCCCAGCAGACAGAGCGCACACCAGCTCAGGAGCCCTCCTGCGGCGCTGTAGAGCAGGGTCATCATCTGCCCGGAGAACACCGCCCCCAAAAACACCCGGGCGGACAGCACCAGCAGGGCGTCCCCCGGGCCCAGAACAAACATGGTGTAGACGGTGACAATGTTGGCCAGGCCCAGCTTGACGCCGGGAATGGGGAGCACAGGGAGTTGGGCTTCCGCCAGAAAGATGGTCAGGGCAATAGCGGTGAGCAGGGCCAGCCTGGTCAGCCGGCCCGCCCTCCTAACCGGCTGCGCCATCCAGCTCTCCTCCTCCCCTGATCTCAATCACCAGCCTGTGGGGCAGGCAGATGACAGGCACGGTCCCATCAGAAATCCAGCCCTGATTGACACACACCTGATCGGGGCAGTCGGCCTCCGCAATCCGGATACGGCCCCGCTCCACCTGAACAAGGTTGGTTCCCAGGCTATCCTCCAGGGTGATGGTATAGGGGGCGGCCACCTGATCCAGCGGAATCTCCTCCACAACAGCGCCGTCCCGGGTGATTCGGGCCACGGGGGAGGGGGCGCTCCGGCTCTGGAACAGGAGTGCCGCAGCAGCAGCCACGACCAGAACCAGACCAATGGCGACCCATTTGGCAGCACCTCTCATTCCAGCACCGTCACCTCCCGGTCCTCATAGCCCTCCGCCAGGGAGAAACACCCCTCCAGCCCGGCGGTGCGGTAAATTTCTCCCTCCTCCGTCACAAAAACAGCATCAAACTGCAGCTCGGGGTGGTCCCGCCAGAACCGGGCGCCCGCCTCCAGTCCCATGACGAACAGAGCCGTGGACAGGCCGTCACAGGCGAGGGCAGAGGGGGACACTACCGTCACCGACGCCAGCCCGGAACGAGCGGGGGCGGCGGTTTTCGGGTCCAGGATGTGCCACCAGACCTCTCCGTCCCGTTCAAAATACCGCTGGTAGCCCCCGGAGGTGCCCATGGCCATGCCGGTCAGCTCCACCACAGCAAAATAGCTCCCCGGCTGGGCCGGGTCCACAATTCCGATGCGCCAGGGCTTTCCCCCCGGCTTGGTCCCCACGGCCATAATGGTGCTCTGGCCCAGGTCCAGAAGGGCGGAGGTGAGGCCGTTGGCCCGGGCTGTCTCAGCCAGCACGTCCCCGGCATAGCCCTTGGCCACAGCCCCCAGGTCGAGCTCCATCCCGGCAGGGAGGGTCACCGAATTCCCCTCCAGCTTCACAGCGGTGTAGTCAATCCTCTCTGCCAGCTCCGCCAGCTCGCCCTCAGCGGGAACCCGGTATTCCCCAGTGGTAAACCCCCAAGTCTTCACCGCCGGATAAGCAGTGATGTCCAGTGCCCCGTCTGTGATTTCACACAGTTCCCACGCCCGGGCCAGCAGCCGGGCTGTGGCCGGATCCACCTTCACAGCCTGTCCCGCCCCCCGGTTGATCCTGGATACGTCGCTGTCCTCCCGGACGGCGGACACCAGGCCCTCCAATGTGCCCAGCTCTTCCGGTATCCGGAGCCGGAGGACGCCGGTGTCCTCTTCCCCTCCATAGAGGGTGAAGCTCATCACCGTGTCCATGGCGAAGCTGGTAAACTCCACTGGCTTCTGCGTCCTCGCGCACCCTGTCAGGAGGAGCAGGGCCAGCAGGACGCAGAGGAATCGTTTTTTCATAAAATCTCCCGATACATGGCGGCGGCATCCGCCTTGCCCACATTATCGGCAACCACCAGCACCTCCACCTTCACCGTACTGGCCCCGAATTTCAGCTCCACCTGGTCGCCCACCTTCACATCGTAGCTGGCCCGGACAGGACGGCCGTTGACGCTGACCCGTTCATTGTCACAGGCCTCGTTGGCCACGGTGCGCCGCTTAATCAGCCGGGATACCTTTAACCACTTGTCAAGCCTCATAAACTCCTCCTGTTAAACGTGAAAGGGGCGCTGCTGTACAGCGCCCCCCCATTCATATCATCAAGCTCAATCAGCGGGCAACCGCGTCCTTCAGGGCCTTGCCGGCCTTAAAAACCGGAGCCTTGGAGGCGGGGATGGGAATGGGCTCTTTGGTCCGGGGATTGCGGCCCATCCGCTCAGCCCTGGTCTTGACCTCAAAGGAGCCGAAGCCCACTAACTGGACCTTTTCGCCCTGGCGCAAAGACTCGGTAATCACGTCGATGGCGGCAGAGATGGCCGCCTCAGCGTCCTTTTTAGACAGCTCGGCCCTCTCAGCCACTGCTGCGATCAGTTCAGTCTTGTTCATGATTTCTCCTCCTGTGCATAGTATTTGACAGCGCACAAAATCCGGCTGTCAGTATTTATCCTTAAAGCCTTTCGGGAATTTGTATTCACAGCCATAAAGTGCCGGTTTCTCTCCCAGCCCCTGCTTCCAGGCTGTGAATACAAATCCGTCCCAGGCATTTAAGCCAACTCCTCCTTGGCCCGCTTCCACAGAGCCTCCAGCGCCGGTACATCCAGCTTGTCCAGCGGCTCCCCGGCCAATTCCTCCACCCGCCGGAAGCGGCGGATAAATTTCTCACAGGCCTTCTGCAGGGCCGCCTCCCCGTCCACCTGGGCAAAGCGGCCCACCTTGACGGCGGCAAAGAGCAGGTCGCCCAGCTCCTCCTCCACGTTGGAGTGCTCCCTCAAGGCGGTTTTCAGCTCCTCCAGCTCCTCACACAGCTTGTCCAGAGCGGGGGAGGCATCCCTCCAGTCGAAGCCTGCCTTGGCCGCCTTTCCCTGGAGCTTGGACGCCCTGGTCAGGGCGGGCAGCGCCCGGGCCACGCTGTCCAGCGTGTCTGCGGCGGTATGCTGTCCCTTCTCCACCCGCTTCTGAGCCTCCCAGGAGGCCAGCGCCCCCTGTGCGCCGCTGGCCTGCGCCGTGCCAAAGACGTGGGGGTGGCGGAACACCAGCTTTTTGCAGACGCCATCTACCACATCGTCAAAGGAAAAGGCCCCGGCCTCCTGAGCGATGCGGGCGTGAAACACCACCTGGAGCAACACGTCGCCCAGCTCCTCCTTCAGGTTGGACATGTCCAGCCTGTCAATGGCGTCCGCCGCCTCATAGGCCTCCTCCAGCATGTTGGGCCGGATGGATTGGTGGGTCTGCGCCCGGTCCCAGGGGCAGCCTCCCGGGGCGCGCAGCAGCTCCATGATCTGTAATAGATTGTTCATTCTGTACTTTTCTGCCACCTGAAAACTTACCACATTTTCTCTTCCTTATCAAGTCTTTTTTATGGATTTTTTAAAAAGGTTATTTAGTTACCATGATATTCCAGTTTCAATCTTGTCACAGCCGCAGCAGGCGGGCAATTTTGTCCCCCTTGGGCATCAGAGACAGATCGTCCCGGGAGATGGCCCGGAGCATAACCACCAGCACCAGATAGATCACCATAGCCACTCCAATGGCGCCCAGTACAGCAATGGCATTGCCGGTACGGCTCAGCCCCAGCACCTGATTTGCGGCCTGATCAATCGCGCACAGGAGCCCGCCAAGGCCGCCAGGCGCCGCGCCGGAGGCGAGGGCGGCCTTCAGGCTGCGCTCTCCCAGGAGCAGGAACACCTTGGAGCTCAGACCGTACACTGCCCAGGCGGCCCCGCCCATGATAATAGAGGATATCAGCGGCTTCTTGAAGATATCCCCAAAGCGGGGGTGGCGCGGAATGGCCCGGGATATAATGAACAGGTCCATGACAAGGGCCAGTCCGTAGCACAGCAGATTGCCGATGGGGGCTCCATAGATGCCAACCCTGGGCTGGACAACCAGATAGTAGTTGGTAAATATCTTTACCACGCTGCTCACGCCCATTACCAGCACAGGCATATTCACAAAGCCGTAGGCCTGAAGGGTGGAATTCATCACCGACATCAGGCTGACAAAGATGGTGGCCAGGCCCAAGGCGGACATCAGCGGACCGGCCAGGCCGCTCTCCAGACTTGGAAACAGCAGGGCCATAACGGGCTCGCCCAGGATGAACAGGCCCACGCCCATGGGGAAGGCCAGCAGGGCGGTGAAGCGCAGGGCGGAGCCGGCCACCCGGTCGGCCCCCCGCCGGTCCCGCCGGGCCAGGGCGGCGGAGACCGCCGGAATGACCGAAGCAGTGATGGCTGTCATCAGAGAGGCGGGCAGATTGTAGATATTCAGCGCGCCGCCGTAGTTGCCATAGAGGGTGCGGCTGATTGATTCCAGCAGGGTGTGCAGGTCCTGTGCGGCGGACTGGGCCACCTGTGCGGCCAGCTCCTTGTCCACCTGGGCGCTGAGGGCCGACATGGTGGCGGAGGCGCCTGCCGCCAGAGTCTCCTTCCATGCGGAAATGGCGCTCTCCAGGGGGGCAAAGTCCACAAAACTGGCATACAGCGCCCAGCTGTCCGGATTCTCCAGCAGCACCCGCTGGAGCTGGCCCTGGACCAGAGAGGAGTCAATCATGGTGATAATGCCCACCATGGAGGCGCTGAGAGTCATCGGGATGGCGATGCTCAAAATATTTCGGATGATAGTACCGGCGTCGTCAGGAATATCCCGGGAGCGCCTGGGCGCCCAGTCCCGGCCAAAGAGGACAATGAGCACCATATACACCAGAGCCACCACGGTTCCCACCGTCACGCCGGTAATGGCGCCGGCGGCCCCGATTTCCGGCGGCTGGCTCAGCTTATTGATCAGCCACCAGGCCAGCGGCAGGCCGATGGCCAGTTTGCAGGCGGCCTCAATAATCTGGGACACAGAGGTGGGGGTCATGTTCAGGTGCCCCTGGGTATACCCCCGCAGGGCGGCCAGACAGCCCACACAAATCACGGCCGGGGCCAGAGCCCGGATACCGGGAGCCGCCTTGGTGTCGTTCATCATGGCGGCCAGCATGTCGGCCCTGAAGTACATCAGCAGGAAGGAGACCCCTCCCAGCACCAGGAACATACCCAGTGCCAGCTGGAAGGTGCGGCGGACCTGGTTGCGCCTGCCCTGGGCGTTGGCCTCGCTCACCAGCTTGGATACCGCCACAGGCAGCCCGGCTGTGGAGACAGTGAGCAGCACGGCATAAATGTTATAAGCGTTAGTAAAGTCGGTGTTTCCCTGGGCCCCAATGATGTTGACCAGCGGGACCTTGTAAAACATGCCGATGAGCTTCACCACCAGGATGCCCACTGCCAGAATGGCCGCCCCGCCGAAGAAGGTGTTTTGTTTTTGTCCGCCGCTGCGGCGGGAGGGCGCGTCATACCGGGCCATAGGCCGCCTCCTAATATTAAAAATGCGGTGTTACCCCATAAAATCCGCGGGGAGCATGCCGGCCTCCCAAAAGCCGTCTAAAAAAACCAGGCCGGACCGCTCCAGATGGGCGTCGAAGTCGGCGAAAAGCCGGGGCACAGGTTTTTGCGCAGAAATTGCAGGGACATCTCGAAATAGGCGGGCATTACTTCCCTCCGAAGATGCGGGGCAGGGCGTAGCCCGCCACCTCGGCCCGGATCTTCTCCAGGTCCAGGGTGAGGAACGTCCCATTCTCATATATGATTTTTCCCCGGGCCATATTCATGCACACATTGGAGCCATTGGCGGAGTAGACCAGATTCTCCATAATATCATGGCAGGGAAACAGGTTGGGGGCGGTGAAGTCCAGCAGGATCATGTCAGCAATTTTTCCCGCCGCGATGACGCCGGTATCCCGGCCCAGGGCCCGGGCTCCGTTGACCGTGGCCATGGCCAGAATATCCGCCGCGGACAGCTGGCCGTGGTCCTCTCCAAAGCTGTAATTCTGCACCAGGGCGGCCGTCTTCATCTCCTCAAACATATCGTGGCTGTTGTTGGAGGCCACTCCGTCGGTGCCCAAGGCAGTCTGCATCCCGCAGTCCCGGAGGAAGAACAGAGGGGCCACCCCCGACATCAGCTTCAGGTTGGACACAGGGTTGTGGACGGCGGTGACCCCCCGCTCCGCAAACAGCTCCGCATCCCCGCCGGAGAGATAGACGCAGTGGGCGGCAATGCCGCCGTTCTGCCACACGCCGTACCTGTCCAAAATCTGAGCGGGCGTCACGCCATACTTCTCCAGGCATTTTTCATGCTCCGACGCAGTTTCAGAGACATGGACGTGCATCCTCAGACCGTGCTCCCGGGCAAAGCCGGCCACCCACTCCCACACAGGGGGGCAGGAGGTATATTCCGCATGGATAGAGGCGTCCACCCGAAGCTGGCCCTCCCCGGCGTTGTGCCAATCCTCATAGAGCCTGACATGGTTTTTGCAGTCGCCGCACTTCTCGGGGGAGAAGTCCGCCGGATCGCCGAAATAGACCGCCCCGCAGGCCAGATTGGCGGAGATGCCCGCTTCCAAAACGGTTTTGGCGATGGTCCCGGTGTTCATATACATGTCGGCAATGCAGGTGGTGCCGGAGGCAATCATCTCCGCCAGACCCAGGGCCGCTCCGGCGGCCACACACCGGTCGTCCAGCTTGGCCTCGGCGGGGAAAATGTAGTCGTTGAGCCAGGTGTGCAGGTCGCAGCCCCCGCCGTATCCCCGCATGAGGGCCATGGGAACGTGGGTGTGGGCGTTGACCAGCCCGGGCATCATCACCTTTCCGGTGCAGTCGATGACCCGCTCAAACTCCCCAGCGGGGTGCTCCGGCCCCACCGACGCGATTTTTATGCCCTCCACGGCGACAAAGACGCCGCTCAGCACCGGCTGGTCCGGACTCATGGTCACCGCGGTGACATTGGTAAACAGAATGGACATCTGGGATGCCTCCTAAATTTTGTGTAGGGGCGGCCTGTGCCGCCCGCAGATTATGTGCAAGACGATGGAATCCGGGCGGCCCCTGCGGGGAGGTCACATCTTCTCCAGGCAGGCCTTTACCAGTCCGGAAAACTTCTCTCTGGCGGCATCGGCGGCGTCCAGGACCTCCTGCTCGCTGAGGGGCTGGTCCAGAATCCCGGCGGCCATGTTGGACAGCAGGATGAGGCCCAGCACCTCCATGCCGCAGTGCCCCGCCACAACGACCTCCGGTGCCGTGGACATGCCGACGGCGTCGCCGCCCAGAACACGGACGGCCCGAATCTCCGCCGGGGTCTCATACTGGGGGCCGTAGCAGTAGAAATAGACTCCCTCCCGCAGCGGGATGCCCTGCTCCGCCGCCGTCTCGCGGGCCAGCTGCTGGAGGCGGGGGGTATACAGGTGGGAGGCGTCGGGGAAGCGGACCCCGAACTCGGGCAGGTTCCTGCCCCGGAGGGGGGACTCGGAAAACATCTTGATTTGGTCGGTAATGAGCATCAGGTCTCCGGCCTTCCACTGGGTGTTGACACAGCCGGCGGCGTTGGTGACAATGAGGGTGTCGCACCCCAGCAGGCGCAGCACCCGGACGGCATAGGACACCTCCTCATAGGAGTAGCCCTCATAGTGGTGCATCCGGCCCTGCATCACGGCCACCCGCTGGCCCTTCAGCAGCCCGAACACCAGCCGGCCCTTGTGGCCAGGGGCCGTGGAGGCCTTAAAATTGGGGATATCGCGGTAGTCGATGGCAATGGGCTGTTCCACCTCCTCGGCCAGATACCCCAGGCCGGAGCCCAGTACCATCGCCACCTTGGGCACAAAATCCCCCAGCCGGCGGCGGATGACCCGGGCGCTGGCTTCATACTGCTCTCTGCTGTAATCCATAACGTCCTCCTTACAGCTGCGCGCCGCAGGCACGGCAGAATTTATCGTTCCTTCCACAGGGCTCCCCGCAGCCGGGGCAGACCTGGGCCTGCTTCAAGCCGGAGATGCGGCTCTTCAGCTCGTTGATTCTGGCCTTCCTCTCATCTGCCTGGTTCAGCAGGTCGGTGACCAGGGCGCTGTCCGCCACCTGGCCGCTGTGGGTCTCATACATCACCTGGCCCAGCTGGCGCATCAGGTCGTTATACTCTCCGTTCAGATCGAAGAGCTGCACGTTCAGCTTGGCGGCGTCCACCATCTGGCCCGCCCGCTTGCCCGCGGCCCGGGCTCCGTCCGCGGCGGCATCGGCGGCGAAGCTTGCAGTGCCCTTTACCCGTTCCAGCAGGGATTTCACCTTTTCGTCCATAACCATACTCCTCCATTCTAAAATTTACTATGTATATTTTACACCAATTATTCCTGGATTGCAACAGTTTCACGGTCTGCCCGGCGCAGAAATGGGGGGCCGGGGGAATTGGCTATTGACAAGGCGGATTTTCCTACTACAATTACCTTACATAACATTGACCAGGGAGGACAGGATATGGGAAACATCAGGCAGCGGCTCTCCTCCGCCCAAATTATCAGCCTGGGCTTTGCCGCCGTCATTCTTTTGGGCAGCCTTCTGCTGATGCTGCCCTTCGCCGCCCGGGACGGGCAGGGCGCCTCCTTTCTGGACGCCCTCTTCACCGCCACCTCCGCCCTCTGTGTCACCGGTCTGGTGGTGCGGGACACCGCCTCCAGCTGGACCGGGTTCGGCCAGGGGGTCATCCTGGCCCTGATTCAGGTGGGCGGGATGGGGGTGGTCACCTGTGGAGTGATGATTTTCACCGCCGCGGGCCGCAGGCTCACCCTGAGGCAGCGGGGCACAATGCAGGACGCCATCTCCGCCCCTCAGATTGGCGGCGTCGTTCAGCTGACCGGCTTTATTCTGGCGGTGACTGCGGCCCTGGAGCTGCTGGGGGCCGCCCTGCTGGCCGTCCCCTTCTGCCGGGACCTCGGCCTGCCCCGGGGGCTGTGGTACGGCCTGTTTCACTCGGTTTCCGCATTCTGCAACGCCGGATTTGACCTGATGGGCTGTCAGGAGCCCTTCTCTTCCCTCACCGCCTATTCCGGCCATCCCTGGGTGAATTTTGTCATTATGCTGCTGATTATTACGGGCGGTATTGGATTTATGACGTGGAACGACGTGAAGCTCCACGGACTGAGGCTTCGCCGTTACCGGATGCAGAGCAAGGTGATTCTGACCACCACAGCCGCGCTGATATTTCTGCCCGCTGCCTGCTTCTACTTTTTTGAGTTCTCCGGTCTGGCTCCGGAGGAGCGGCTGTGGGGCTCGCTGTTCCAGTCGGTAACCGCCAGGACCGCGGGCTTCAACACCCTGGACCTGAGCCGGATGAGCGAGGGGGGACAGGGAATCATGATTCTGCTGATGCTGGTGGGGGGAGCTCCCGGCTCCACGGCAGGGGGGATGAAGGTGACCACCATGGCAGTGCTGCTGTCCACCGCGGTATCCGTCTTCCGCCGCCGGGAGTATACCCACTTCTTCGGCCGCAGGGTGGAGGAGGACACCGTGCGCAGCGCGGCGGCCATTCTGACCTTGTACCTCACCCTCTTTCTGGGAGGCGGCCTCCTGATCAGCCGTATCGAGGGTCTGCCTCTGCTGCCCTGCCTGTTTGAGAGCGCCTCGGCAGTAGGGACGGCGGGGCTCACCTTGGGCCTAACCACTCAGCTGGGGACGGCCTCCCATATTATCCTGATTTTTCTCATGTACTGCGGCCGGGTGGGGGCGCTGACGCTGGTCTTCGCCGCCCTGTCCGGCAGCGCCGGCAGCCCCGCACGGCTGCCCAGTGAAAAGCTGATTGTAGGCTGAAAGGAGCTGCACTATGAAATCTGTACTGCTGATAGGACTGGGCCGGTTTGGCCAGCACATCGCCCGGAAGCTCAACGACCTGGGGCACCAGGTCATGGCTGTGGACAGCGACGAGGAGCGGGTCAACACGGTGCTCCCCTATGTGACCAACGCCCAGATTGGAGACAGCACCAGCGGAGAGTTCCTCTCCTCTCTGGGCATCCGGAGCTTTGACGCCTGCATTGTGGCCATTGGAGATAATTTTCAAAACTCCCTGGAAACCACAGACCTGCTCAAGGAGCTGGGGGCAAAAAAGGTGATCGCCCGGGCCTCCCGCGGGGTCCAGGAGAAGTTCCTCCTGCGCTGCGGTGCCGACGAGGTGGTTTATCCGGAAAAGCAGCTGGCCGCCTGGACGGCCATCCGCTGCACCTCGGAGTATATTCTGGACTACATTGAGCTGGATACCGACTACTCCATCTTTGAGTTGTCCGTGCCGGAGGAGTGGGCGGGAAAGACCGTGCTCCAGCTGGACCTGCGGAAAAAATACGGCATCAACATCCTAGGCTTCCGGCGGGAGGACAGACTGGACATGTGCGTCCTTCCGGATACCGTGCTGGACCGGGAATACCCTGTTCTGGTTCTGGGGCAGGCCAAAGCGGTGCAGAAATGCCTGCGCATCTGAGGCAGCGTTCCCGCAGGGTCACTGCATGGAAGGATGATGCACAGAGGCAAAGCTGAAGGGCCTGCCGCCTGCAATTCACAGACGACAAGCCCTTTGTCTTGCTTAACTTCCCTCTTCAAGCCCCGTGGGGCATTTCAGCCTTTGATCAGATGATGCTCAGGGCCAGGGTGATGACAATCCAGAGAATAGCCACCCACTTGGTCATCTTGGCCAGCTTCGCGTCCAGGCTCTTGGCCTTGTTCTTTGACAAAAAGGTGTCAGCGCCGCCGGCGATGGCGCCGGACAGGCCGGCGCTCTTGCCGGACTGGAGCATAACCACAGCGATGACGGCCAGGCCGCACAGCACCTGGATGATGGTGAGAATCAGGTTCAGTGTGTTCATATTATTCGTTCCTTTCAGACGCCCTGGGGCGTAATAGTGACCGGCTCAGCGGGGCAAAGCCCGGAAGTATCCCACAGCATACCACAATCCCGGGCAGATTGCAAGTGATTTTCCCCAATTTTCAGGAATTTTCTGTCCTGACATAGTATGTGGCGCCGTTTTGGCACATCTCGGACAGCCGTCCGGTATCCACCAGATATTCAATGAAGAACCGGACATTGCGCTCAAAGCGCAGGGAGCGGCGGGTCTTGTGGGTGAAGAGGCTGTAGAGAATGCAGACCCTCTCGTCGATCTGGCAGGCGGTCATGGGCCGGTCCACCAGGCCGAGAATTTCCTCCGCCCGGCGTTGGATCAGCGCCTGATTGCTGTCAATGAGCCCGCCAATCTCCGCCCCGGGGCACACCCCCCGATGGGCCATGATGTAGAAGTCACAGCCCAGGTCCCGCAGCCTCTCCCGGCTGTGAATGGCCATCTGGTGGCTCAGGTTGTAGGGCAGCTTTGCGTTCAGCAGCGAGCTGCTGAGCAGGGCGTCGGCGGTGTAGCACACGTTGTCCGGGGTGACAGTGCAGATGTGCCCGGCGGAGTGGCCAGGGGTCTGGATGATCTGAAATTCTGCTCCGCCCAGTGTGAAGGGCCCGTCGTTGGGGGGAATAAAATAGTCGGGCTCGTGGACCATGCAGGCCGACTCCCGCTCCACTGTCCTGGGCGACAGGGTGAGGAAGTAGCACTTCAGGGTGAGCAGGGAGGCGCACATCCCTGCCTCGGGAAAGGTGAGGGCCACCTTCGTCCCGTACCTCTCCTGAAAATATCCGTTGTTGGCGCAGTGGTCCACATGGGCGTGGGAGCACAGCACCCGCGATGGGGTCAGACCGGCGGACAGCAGGGTGCGCTCGATCTCCTCCCGCTCCTCCAGCAGCCCGGTGTCCAGCAGGACGCACCGCGTTTCATCCAGCTTATACAGCGGAATCAGCTGATTTGCCTCGATCACCCAGGTGTTTCCCTTGATTTGTGTCAGGTTCATGATATCTCTCCCAGAAACATTGTGTAAAGGCAAGGGCTCTGCCCTACGCGGGGGAGCAGCGCGCCCCTACAATTCCCGCTGCTTCAAATACACCATCAGCACCGCCACGTCTGCGGGGGACACCCCGGACACCCGCCCGGCCTGGCCCAGGTTTTTGGGCCGGATGGCGGCCAGCTTCTGCCGGGCCTCCAGCCGCAGGCCGGCGATGGACTCATAGTCGATATCCTCGGGCATGGGCCGCTCCTCCAGGCGTTTTACCTCCGCCACCTGGTGCAGCTGGCGGTCGATATACCCGGCGTATTTGATGGTGATCTCCGCCTCGCTGACCACAGCCGGGTCCAGCGGGGGGCGGCCCGGGTCGAAGGGAGCCAGGTCGGCATAGCTCAGCCGGGGGCGGCGGAGCAGGTCGGCCAGCCGGGCCCCATCCCTGACGGGGGATTCCCCCCGCGCTCCCAGCAGGTTGGCCAGCTCGGGTGTAGGGGGGGTGCCGGTGTGCTCCAGCCGCCGGACCTCCCGGTCCACAGCGGCATATTTCTCCTGCACCCTCTCATATTGTTCCCGGGAAACAAGCCCCAATTCATAGCCGATGGGCGTGAGCCGCTTGTCCGCGTTGTCCTGGCGGTGGAGAAGGCGGTATTCGGTGCGGGAGGTCATCATCCGGTACGGCTCATTGGTGCCCTTGGTCACCAGGTCGTCAATGAGCACCCCGATGTACCCCTGGTCCCGGCGCAGAATCAGAGGAGGCTTTCCCTGGATTTTCAGGGCGGCATTCACGGCCGCCACAAAGCCCTGGACGGCGGCCTCCTCATAGCCGGAGGAGCCGTTGAACTGCCCTGCCCCA
>JAAVYL010000043.1 GCA_022791075.1 Lawsonibacter sp.
AAAAAGCGGCGAAAAACGCCGCTTCAGGTGTAAAAAAGTGTAATTGGTAGACATCTGGTAGACCTGCCGTCATTCCGCCGGTTTTCCAATCCCCTGCGCCGCAGCCGTTTGACGCCGCTTTTTGGTAGACATTTGGTAGACATTCTGTAAAATATGACAAGGATAATTATGATAGATGTCTCCGGCATTTTATGCTATACTATCCCTGCAGGAGGCAGAAGCGGTCTGCTTCTAAAATACTATTAACAGCTGTAGTGGAGGTAATATGTACCAACAGAAGACCCTACCCAACGGCGCCCGGCTGCTGACCGAGGCGGTCCCTGGAGTTCGTTCAGCGGCGCTTGGTTTTTTTATAGGGGTGGGCTCCCGCCACGAGAGTGCCAAGGAAAACGGCGCGGCCCACTTTATTGAACACATGCTGTTCAAGGGGACAGACCGTCGCACTGCGGCCCAGCTGGCGAAGGACACCGACGCCATTGGCGGCCAGCTTAACGCATATACCACAAAAGAGCACACCTGCTTTTATGTCCGTGCGCTGGACAGCCATCTGGACCGGGGGCTGGACATTTTGGAGGATATGCTGTTCCACTCTAAATTCGATCCGGCGGACGCGGAGCTGGAGCGGAGCGTCATTTTAGAGGAGATCGGCATGTATGAGGACACCCCGGAGGACCTGGCAGCGGAGCGGCTCTCTGCTGCGGTCTATCAGGGAACCCCTCTGGCCAGGCCCATTCTGGGGAAGCAGTCCACCCTGGTCGGAATGGATGGAGGCTGGCTGAACAGCTGGCAGAAAGAACACTACCACGCGGGCGTGCTGGTTGCCGCTCTGGCGGGCAGCTTCTCTCCGCAGCAGGCGGACCGGCTGGAATCCCTGCTCGCCTCACTGCCCAGTGGTCCCTCCCCCAAAACAAGGCCCGCCGCCTACAGGAGGGCTGTCACCGTCAAACGGAAAGCTATTGAGCAGAACCATCTGATTCTGGCCTTTCCCGCCCCCTCCTATCTGGACCCCCGCCGGGCCCAGGTGCTGCTGTTTAACTCCCTGCTGGGGGGAGGCTGTTCCTCCCGGCTGTTTCAGGAGCTGCGGGAGCGCCGCGGCTTGTGCTACACTGTCTACTCCTATGTGGCAGACCACGCCGACACCGGCCTGCTGGGTATTTACACCGCTGTCAACCCGGAACAGGAGACGGAAGCCATGGAGGCTGCCCGACAGGTGGCGGCGGAGCTGGCGGAGCACGGGCCCGATCAGGAGGAGCTGGACCGGGTTCGGGAGCAGGCCAAGGCCAATCTGCTGATGGGTCTGGAGTCCATTCAGTCCCGCATGAGCCATTTGGGGTCTTCCGCCCTGCTCTATGGCCGGGTGCGGGAGCCCCAGGAGATTTTGGACCGCTACAACGCTGTCACCCGGGAGCAGCTCCGTGATTTGGCGGGAGAGATGTTTCGGATGGAGCAGGTATCTCTGTCTGCTGTGGGACGGGTACGCCCGGCGGGAGAGTATGCCCAGTGGCTGGACACTCCCTGACGGCAAAACAGCAAAAGCGGAATGCTGAACGCATTCCGCTGTGTGTCACCCTTCAATTTTTACAAGATCAATGGCAGATACCAGCAGGATGTTGATAAGCTCGTTCCTGGAACGGTTTGTTTGAGCGGACAGGGTGTCCAGCCGTTCCACTAATTCATCCTTCATGCGCACCGACACAATCTTGTATCCGTCGTCTCCCCTGCGGGCCGCCTTCTTCTTGATTCTGATCTCTTCTGCCATGTCTGCTCACCTCACATGCTTATTTTATCTTGACAGAAGAATCTTTAATATACTATAATAATATAGTCATAATAAAACTACATATGTGTAGTTATCAAGGAGAGGAGCTTTCAATCAATGAAAAAAGCAAGTACATGGATTCGCATAGGCCTTTTTGTGCTCATTGTGGGCTGGTTAGTGGTATTCAAGATTATCCCGCTGCTGGGTACCACGGCACCCGGCGGACCAAAGCTGTCCTTTGGCGGCACGGAGACCTGCCAGCTGGGCGACTCGCTGGAGGACTTTAACGCCGCTGGCTTCTACATGGGCGACAGCACACAGGAGCACACCTATACAGGGCTGAGTACCCAGGACAATTTAAGGGTGTATATCGGCGGAAACCGGGAGCAGTCCTGCGGAAAGGGCCAGCTGGTCAATAAGGGGGACAAGTGGCTGAAGGGTGTGGAGTGCATGGTCTATTCCTTTGAGCTGAACTATTCCGAGGGCGTACACATGACCTGCAACGGGACAGAGATCCTGGGCAATACGCAGGAGGCGGTTCATTCCGGTCTGGGGAATCCGGCACTGTACGACAGCAAATATGATCAGTATACCTATAAAAAAGGTGGGCGGACCTACACATTCTATTTTAACTATGATGAAAGCGGGGTCTGCACCAGCGTCTCCGCCTATCAGAACGATCCCCAGCTCTCGTTCCAGTCCTTCTAAGCGCCCGGTAAAAATCATACGGCTTGCTCCTCCTTCTGTCCATTCCGAAATGTACGCAGGCCACACGGAAGATCGCTCTCTGCTGCACTCCGGGAAGCCCCGGCGGGGCAGTGATAAAAGGGGAGGGCCTGCCGGAATAAAACCCTGTCCTTTTGGTTAAACTGGCCATAAGCCAATTTTTACCGAAGGGGTGGTTTTCATGCAGGTTAAGGATCTGATGAACCCCAGCGCCGTCACAGTGGAACCAGGCTCCTCCGCCGCGCTGGCTGCCCGGCTTATCAGCAGGCACAACGTGGGGGCGCTGCCGGTGTGCGGACCGGACCGGCGGCTGCGGGGAATGGTCACCGACCGTGACATCGTTCTGCGGTGCGTCGCCGCCGAGGAGGACCCGGCGCAGACCCCGGTCCGGGATATTATGACCCGGGGCTGTGCCACAGTTGCCCCGGGGGACGACTGCCGGGAGGCCACCCGGCTCATGGCCCTCCACCAGGTCCGCCGGCTGCCGGTTGTGGAGAGCGGAAGGCTGGTGGGTATGATCTCTCTGGCCGACCTGGCCCGGAGCGGCCGTTTTGACATGGAGGCCGCCCAGGCCCTGAGCGAAATTTCAGAAAATATCATTGTCCGCTGATTGGACAAAATCCCTCCTGTGCTTTATAATGGGGACAGGAGGGATTTTTATGGAGATTACCCCCATTGGCCATATCAGAAGCGACTTTCCGGAAAAGTTCGGCGTCCCGCGGCAGAGCGGACTGGTGGAGGAGCTGACCGCCAGCCTGGTTTTTGTTCCGAAATTCCGGGACATCAGCGCCTTCCGGGGACTGGAGGGTTTTTCCCACCTGTGGCTGATCTGGGAGTTTTCCAAAGCCCGGCGGGAGGGCTGGTCCCCCACTGTACGCCCGCCCCGGCTGGGCGGCAACCAGCGGCTGGGGGTGTTTGCCACCCGCTCCCCCTTCCGGCCCAACCCCATCGGCCTGTCCTGCGTCCGGCTGTTGGAGGTGCGCCGGGACCGGACCCTTGGCCCCGTTCTGATTGTGGCGGGTGCCGACCTGATGGACGGCACCCCCGTCTATGACGTCAAGCCCTACCTGCCCTACGCCGACTGCAGGCCGGGGGCCTCGGGCGGCTTCGCCGCCCGGCCCAAGGAGGCAGAGCTGCGTGTGGACTGTCCCCCTGAGCTGCTCTCCGCCGTCCCGGAGAGCAAGCGCCCCGCCCTGCTGGCCGTTCTGGCCCAGGACCCCCGGCCCCAGTATCAGAACGACCCCGCCCGGGTCTATGGTATGGCCTTTGCCGGACTGGAGGTCAAATTCCGGGTGGAGGGGGACCGGCTGACAGTGATGGAAATTTTGTAGGGGCAGTGTGCAGCCGCTCATAATGGCCCGCTGTGCCGCCCTTACAGTGGGTGGAATCAAAAAAATTTCTTAAAACCTATTGACTTTCCCCCTTGTGGAAGGTGTAAAGTGAGCTCAGAAAGGGGGTGCGGCCCATGAAAATCAACGAGGTGGAGGCCCAGGTGGGCATCACCAAAAAGAACATCCGCTTCTATGAAGAACAGGGACTTCTCTCTCCCCGGCGCAACAGCGAAAACGGATACCGGGATTACGGGGAGAATGAGGTAGCGGTTCTGCGGCAGATCAAGCTGATGCGCAAGCTGGGCGTCCCTCTGGAGGAGATCCGCCGGATGCAGGCGGGGGGCACCGTGGCCGACGGGATGCGCCGGCATCTGGTTGTCCTGGAGCGGGAGCAGCGCAGCCTGGAGCAGTCCATCCAGCTTTGCACTGCGCTGAAGGACCGGGAGGAGCGGCTGGAGGTGCTGGACGCCGTCGGCCTGCTGGAGGAGATGGAGCGCCTGGAGCAGACCGGCACCACCTTCCAGGACAAGCAGAAGCATGATGCAAAGCCCGTCCGGTATGCCGGGGCTGTTGTCATGGCCCTGCTGACCACAGCCCTGATGGCGGCCGTCATTGTGCTGATCGTGTGGGGCTTTGCCGTGGACCCGGCCGACGCCCCGCCCCTGGCCCTCATGGCAGTGCTGGTGGCCATACCCGCCGTCATTATTCTGGGGGTGCTCCTGGCTCTGTTCCAAAGAATTAAGGAAATTCAGAAAGGAGAGGAAGACGATGCGAAAAACTACTAGCGGAAAGGGCTTTGCCGGGGCTGTGGTCATCACCATTCTGGTGGCCGGGTTCATGTTCCTGCTCACCGGGGCCATGCTGGCCGGATACTTCGGCGGCTTCACCGAGCCCTTCACAACCGGAGTGATTCTGTTTGTGGCTTTTTTGTACCTGGCCACCGCAGTTGGGGTTATTATGGCCCTGTATCAGCGATGGAAGGAGATACAGGGGGGTGAGGAGGACGAAGCCAAAAAATATTGAATTTGACCGCCGGGAGGAGAAGCGGGCGGCGGTGCGGTCTGTGGCGGTCAGCACTCTGCTCCAGCTGCTGGCAGTGGCCGCCCTGCTCTACCTGCGGACTTTGGGGCCGCCGGACTGGCTGGCCGGCCTGATGCTGTTTCTGGCCGTCGCCGACCTGATTACCATTCCCTTTACCTTCGCCGCCCTGTGGCAGCGGGTAAAGGAAATTGAGAAGGGAGAGCTGGATGAAGCGCGGAAGTACTAGAGAAAAGCGCGGAGCTGTTTTAGGGATTGTACTGTTCGGCCTGATCATGCTGGCCTGCACCATCTCCTTCTGGGCCCTGTGCCTGATTCCGGACCTGCCCCTGTGGCTGTTTATTCTCTTTGCCGTCTGCGGGGTGTTCTGCATCGGGCTGATGTTCCCCGCCCTGTGGGCGCTGAAAGGACGCTTTCAAGAGATTGACTCTCTGAAAGATACAAATACTGTGACATTGTATAAGGAGGAAAATAGTATGCTGCTGGTAAACATTGATTACATCCCCGGGAAGGAATTTGAGGTTCTGGGCATGGCCAAGGGCACCGTGGTCCAGTCCAAAAACTTCGGAAAGGACTTTATGGCCGGCATGAAGACTCTGGTGGGCGGCGAAATTACCGGCTACACCGAGATGCTCAACGAGGCCCGTCAGATTGCCGTCAAGCGCATGGTGGATGAGGCCGAGGGCTTGGGCGCCGACGCGGTTGTCAACATCCGCTATGGCTCCTCCGCCGTGATGCAGGGGGCCGCCGAGGTCATCGCTTACGGCACAGCGGTAAGGTTTAAGTAAGGCCAGGGCCTCCCCGTGCGGGGAGGCCCTTCTGTATTGACAAGGGTTCCGGATAGGCTTATAATGCAGTCAGCAGTCCCTAGAATGAAAAAGGAGCTGAATTGCTATGTTTGGTTTGTTTGGAAAGAAAGAGACAAAAACCCCCGAAGAACGCCTGACTGACCTTGGAAGGAAACAGGACTGGGTCGGGCTGTCCAAGGCCTGCTATGAGCTGGGCACGTCCGCTATGGACCAGGGGGATCTGAATCATGCCCAGCTGTGGCTCCACCGGGCAGATACCATATACAGCGCCAGCGACACTGTATACGAAAAGGTAGGGGACAAAATTATTGACGACTGCTCCGAGCGCATCGGCACGCTGGAGGATGAGGAGGAGCTGCTCTACAACGCTCTCCCCGCCCAGGTTGAGGAGAAGGCGGAGGAGCTGAATGACCCCCAGGTCCGAGTGTGGGGTCTGCTGTCCATCGCCCGGCTGGTGAAGCTGGGAACCCGGCTCGCCGCCCTTCCGGGCTGCGGCGTGCTGGGCGAGCTGGACTGGGCTGTGGACATGATGTTCCAATCCTTTCAGGCTCCCCCCTCTCAGGAGGAGTATCAGCACCTGATGGATGTGTGTAACGCCCTTTACGAGCTCAACAGCAAGCCGGCCTACTACACTGGCGAGATCGAGGTCCCGGGCCAGGCTCCCTTCCAGGTATTCGACCTGAACGGCATGATGGGGGTGGAGCAGGAGCTGAGCGGCTACATCGACAGTCACCTGCGCTTTCTGGCTGCCCTGAGCCAAGGCGTGCAGGACCCGGCCGCCGCCGCTGAGAGCAGCATGGTGGGCTGCACCCTCCTGCCGGACTACTATGTCCGCACCGGAGCCTCCAGCCTGGAGGAGGTCCCCCAGATCAAGGCCGAGCTTCAGCGCATTTGGAGTGATTACGACTTTGTGTGCTCCGGCCTTGCCTGGGAGGAGATCAGAAAGAAAATTGCAGAGTACAAGGCATTGGATATTTTGGCGAAATAGCGCAAACAGCCCCCGGCGATTCCGCCGGGGGCTGTCCTTTTATCTGTGATACAGCTTGTTGGTCTGATATTTGGGCTCACAGGTGAGCTGAAGACCCAGCTTTTTATAGGTGTTGGCGTCCGCCGGGGAGAGGATGACAGAGCAGTGGGCCTGGCAGCCCTTGAGGGCAGCCAGCTGCTCCAGGGCCCGGGCGGCCTTGGGCTCCACACTGGCGGAGGAGGCCAGGGCAATGAGCACCTCGTCACTGTGAAGCCGGGGATTGGCGGAGCCCAGATAATTCACCTTGACGGTCTGAATGGGCTCAATGGCGGACTGGGCAATGAGATGGACGCCGTGTCCCATGGCTCCAGATAGTGTTTTCAGGGCGTTCAGCAGGGCGGCGGCGGAGCAGCCCATCAGCTCAGAGGTCTTGCCGTCCACAATGGAACCGTCGGCCAGCTGGATAGCCATGGCGGGCTCCCCGGTGGCCTCGGCCAGCTCGTTGGCCCGGGCCACTGCCGGACGGATGGCGGCAGTTATCCCAGCCTGCTGCATGAGCAGCTCCAGTTTGTACACCGCGGAGTCAGACCCCTTGCCCTGGCGGCGCTCACAGACGGCGTCGTAATACCGGCGGACAATCTCCTGCTGGGAGGCCTGCCGGCAGGCCTCATCGTCAAAGATGCAGTTTCCCGCCATGTTGACCCCCATGTCAGTGGGGGACTGGTAGGGGCAGGAGCCGGTAATCTTCTCAAACATGGCGGCCAGAACGGGAAAGACCTCCACATCCCGGTTATAGTTCACCGTGGTCTGGCCGTAGGCCTGGAGATGGAAGGGATCAATCATATTCACATCGTCCAGGTCGGCAGTGGCCGCCTCATAGGCCAGATTCACCGGGTGCTTCAGGGGCAGGTTCCAGATGGGAAAGGTTTCAAACTTGGCATAGCCGGCCACCACGCCCCGCTTGTGCTCATGGTAGAGCTGACTGAGGCAGGTGGCCATTTTTCCGCTGCCCGGACCGGGTGCGGTGACTACCACCAGAGGGTGGCTGGTCTCAATATAGTCGTTGCGGCCAAAGCCCTCGTCGCTGACGATTTTTCCAATGTTGTGGGGGTAGCCCTCGATGGGGTAGTGGCGGCAGACCTTCAGGCCCAGTCCCTCCAGCCGGGCCTGAAATGCTCCGGCGGCGGGCTGGCCGGTGTATTGCGTGACCACTACACTCCCCACATACAGCCCCCGGCCCCGGAACTGGTCAATCAGACGGAGAACATCGCTGTCGTAGGTAATGCCCAAATCCCCCCGGACCTTGTTCTTCTCAATGTCCCCTGCGTTAATGGCGATAATAATTTCCGCCTTGTCCCGCAGCTGCTCCAGCATACGCAGCTTGCTGTCCGGCTCGAAGCCGGGGAGCACCCGGCTGGCATGGTAGTCGTCAAAAAGCTTGCCGCCGAATTCCAGATACAGCTTGCCCCCGAACTGGGCAATCCGGTCCCGGATGTGCTGAGACTGGGTCGTTAGATACTTCTCGTTGTCAAAGCCTGCTTTGGCCATGCTCTCTTCTCCCTTTCTGTCCACGGTAAAACCACTGATACACCAGTATTTTACATCGGGAAGGGGAGCAGCGTCAAGTTTTTTTAAATATCCCCATCTGCAGTTTTGTTAAAGATACGACGACGCTGACCCACCCTGCACCGGCGGCGGAAGGGTGGGACAGCCGTGGATTGAGTTGGCTCCTTAGCCAAAGCTGCCGGACCACGGGTTCCTAGCCCTGAAAACTTATTGAGGCAGGGTCAGCTCCCCTTCCTTAATCCAGCCGGCTTTGCGCAGAGTCTCGCAGAAAATCACCGAGAGGACGGCGGGCAGGATGAAGCAGACCAGGACCAGGCCCAGCCAGTCCGCAGAGGTGATGGCTGTCTTGGCGCCGGAGGCCACATCATTGACCCAGCCGGACCAAACGCCGATCTGCCCCACGAAGCCGCAAGTCCCCATACCGGAGGCCACACCGCCGGCGGGGTCGTTCATCTCCAGCCGGAAAAGGCAGGTGGCGACAGGGCCGGTGATGGCGGCGGCCAGGGTGGGAGGGATCCAGATGCGGGGGTTTTTTACAATATTGGGCATCTGGAGCATGGACGTGCCAATGCCCTGGGACACCAGCCCGCCCCAGCGGTTCTCCCTGAAGGACATCACGGCAAAGCCCACCATCTGGGAGCAGCAGCCCGCCACTGCCGCTCCGCCGGCCAGACCGGTCAGGCCGAAGGAGGCACAGATGGCCGCCGAGGAGATGGGCAGGGTGAGGGCAATGCCCACCAGAACAGAGACGGCAATTCCCATCCAGAAGGGCTGCAGGATGGTCAGGTCCTTGATAAACTGGCCAAAGGCGTGGGCTCCGGCGGCGATGGGGGGCGCGATGAGGGAGGCCAGCCCTACCCCAACGAAGACGGTCACTGCCGGGGTGACCAGGATGTCCACCTTGGTCTCTTTGGACACCAGCTTGCCGCACTCTGCGGCGATAATGGCGATAAACAGAACGGCCAGCGGTCCTCCGGCCCCGCCCAGCTTGTTGGCCGCCCACCCCACTCCGGTGAGGGAAAACAGCACCATGGGGTCGGCCTTCAGCGCGTAGCCAATCGCAACGGCCATAGCCGGGCCGGACATCTCAAAGGCAAACTGGCCGATGTCAACCAGAAGCTGGAGAGACAGCTGCTGACCCAGAGTCTTAATGATGGTGCCGATGAGCAGGGAGCAGAACAGGCCCTGGGCCATGGCACCCAGGGCGTCGATCCCATAGCGTTTGGCAGAAATCTCAATGTTTTTCCGCTGTAAAAACTCTTTCATTTCTATCTCCTTTTCCACAGATGAGCAAATAGGCCATACAGGTGTCATGACACCTGTATGGCCTATTATAGTGCCTATACTTAATTTGTCAAGGATTTTAGTCCCCTTTTTTACCGCTGACCCACAGGAAGACCGCCAGGGCCAGCCCGGCGATGAGCCACACAACGCCGACAATAAGGATCAGATTGGTAATGCCCAGAAACACCCCCTGAACCCCGGAGAAGGGGGAGAGCTGGGGACCGCCCCCCAGGGCGTCCATCACGGCGCCCTCCAGCTCCGGCGGGCCGCTGTAGGTCCAGCCTCCGCCAGGCCCTCCGAAGCCTTCCATCATCTGGCCGGAGGCGGCAAACATGCCACTGAAAGCCCATCGGGCGACGGCGCCCACCAGGACTGTCCCGGTCCCCTGAAGGGCGATATAGATTCCAGCCAGCCAGCCCCAGCGGCGTGCCATCCTCCCGACAAAGCCGGGGAGTCCGGACCCTGGAGCGGGCGGAGGGGGCGGCGGCGGAGCAGCCGGAGCTTCCCGGGGCTGGGCCAGAGGTGTGAACTGCTCCGGCTCCTCCCGGTCATCCAGCAGGTGGTCGGCAGTGACTCCAAAGGCCTGGGCCAGGGCCATCAGCCGGCCGATGTCCGGCGAGGCCTCCCCCAGCTCCCACTTGCTCACCGCCTGGCGGGATACCCCCACCCGGGCAGCCAGCTCCTCCTGAGACAGCTTTCCCTGCCGGCGGTAGTATGCGATCTTTTCATTGAATTTCATGTGCGGTATCTCCTTTCTGATAGGGTAAGACTAGCAGAAAGTCCGGTTGCGGTCTACCAGGAAGGGCTGGAATCTTCCGCAACCTACAGTTGCGGCCGCTGATTGGGCCACAGCCACCAGGGGTATTCCTTGGGCTCCTCGGGCTCCTCAGGCTCCTCGGGCTGCTCCGGCTCCTTTCGCTCCCACTGGGACCAGTCGGTGAGGCAGATGTTCAGATCCACGTTTCCCTCAATGCCGTCCACCCGTCCGGTGCTGGAGTACTGCCACATGTGATAGTGATAGCGGAAGCTGGTAGGGGCCATACCCCGGGTGTAGTGGGCCAGCCAGAGCGCGGGATATTCCTGGAGCCGGCTGATGATAAGACCGCCGTTGTAGATCTTGGTGGGGCTGCCGTAGGTCATGGAGATATAGCCCGCATCCTCAATCACCTTGCAGAAAGCTGCGGCGCAGGCGGTAATGGTGTTGCCGCTGGCCCCCTGGCTGCGGGAGGTGCTGCGGTCGATCTCCTCCCAGTCGAAGACCACGGGATAGGTGATATCGTAGCCCTTGATCCATTCCAGAACCTGATAGGCCTCCTCCTCAGCCTCCTGGGGGGTGAGAGCTTGGGAGAAAAAGTACACGCCCACGTCCAGGCCGTTGGCCAGAGCGTTTTTGATATTGTACTCGTAGTAGCTGTCCTGTACAATATTTCCGTTTGTATAGCCCCGGTAGCCAGTTCGAATCATGGCGAACTCCATGCCTGCGGCGGCCACTCTGGCCCAGTCGATCTCCTTCTGGTGGGAGGAGACGTCCAGTCCTCGGAAGCTGGGGCCCTCACCTATGTAGGAAAGATAGCCGTCCTCCCCCACCACATAGCTGTCGTTATCATAGCTGTTGGGCGGGACATCCTGGCGCTCGGGCAGCTCATAGCCGGACTGAAGGCCGTAGAAGCGGGAGGCATAATTCATGACAATGATGGCCCCCTCCGCCCGCGTGGCGTTGTTCAGCGGGAAAAACAGGTTGTCCGAGCCGCCGGACATCAGCCCCTCCCCCCGGGCCCACTGCACGGCCTCAGCCGCCCAGTCAGAGATAGTATCCCCGTCGGCAAAGCCCTCGGCGGGGGCGGGTGACTGCCGCCCCTGCACGCTCCAGAGCAGGGATGCAATCTGTTCCCGGGTGATCGGGTCCTCGGGGCCGAAGCGGCCGTCGGGATAGCCGGTGACCACCCCCTCCCGGGCGGCCCAGCGGATAGCGTTCCAGTTGGGGTGATCGGCGTCCACATCAGGGAAGGGGGAGGCGCCGCTGTTGTCCACCTCGGGGCTGCCCTCCATGCGGTAGAGGGCTTCGGCAAGCACAGCCCTTGTCATCGGTTCTGTGGGGGCAAAGTAGGATCTGCTGGTTCCATCCATCAGCTGCCGCTGCTGGCAGAACTCAATGGCGGGGGCGTACCAGATGTGGTTGTCCACGTCCCGGTAGGTGGTGGTCACTGCGCTGGCCGGCAGCAGCGGCACAGTCATAGCCAGGGTGATCAGCCCGGCAGACAGCTTTTTCAGGGTGTTGTTGTGAAGCATACTTGTCCTCGCTCTCTGTTTTCTTTGGGAAATAGCTTATACTCTGCCAGTATAGCATAACAGCCAGGGCCAACTCAACAGTATTTTTCTGGCTGAAAGAGAAGGGCCCCGCGCTCCGGCGGGGCCTGCCCTTTACAGCTCCTCCAGCTCCTTCATCCACAGGGCGTTCACCGCGTCTGACGGCATTCTCCAATCCCCCCGGGGGGAGAGGGCCAGAGAACCCACCTTGGGTCCGTCGGGCAGGCAGGAACGCTTGAACTGCTGGGTGAAGAAGCGCCGGTAAAAGCTCTTTAGCCACTTCAAAATGGTCTCCCGGCTGTAGTCCTCTCCCAGGGCGGCGGCCGCCACCCGGAACACCTTCCGTGGGGAGAAGCCCCAGCGCAGGGCGTAGTAGAGGAAGAAGTCGTGGAGCTCATAGGGGCCCACCAGATCCTCGGTCCGCTGGGCAATCTCCCCCTCCCTTGGGGGGAGGAGCTCCGGGGAGACGGGGGTGTCCAGAAGGTCCCGGAGGACGGCGGACAGCTCCGGGTCGGTCTCCCCGGCCTGATCCGCCGCATAGGCGGTGAGGTGCCGGACCAGGGTCTTGGGGATGGAGGCGTTCACCCCGTACATGGACATGTGGTCGCCGTTGTAGGTGGCCCAGCCCAGGGCCAGCTCAGACAGGTCCCCGGTGCCGATGACCAGTCCTCCCCGCTGGTTGGCCAGGTCCATCAGCACCTGGGTGCGCTCCCGGGCCTGGCCGTTTTCAAAGGTGACGGACAGGTCGTCCATGGACTGGCCGATGTCCCGGAAGTGGACCCTCACCGCCTCGCCGATATCCACGGTGCGGAAGTCCGCGCCGATGCGCTCGGCCAGAATCTGGGCGTTGGACTTGGTGCGGCTGGTGGTGCCGAAGCAGGGCATGGTGACGGCCAGAATGTCGGTCCGGGGCCGGTCCAGCATATCAAGGGCCCGGGCGGTGATGAGCAGGGCAAGCGTGGAGTCCAGCCCGCCGGACAGCCCCACCACGGCGCAGGAGGCATTGGTGTGCTCCAGCCGTCTCTTCAGCCCCAGAGCGGCGATGGTGAAAATCTCCTCACACCGTGCCCGCCGGTCTCCGGCGTCCGCCGGGACAAGGGGATTTTTGGGGAAGGGCCGGGTGAGGACGGTGTCTGCCGGTTCCAGGTCGAAGGAACACCGCCAGTAATTTCTGTGCTTCTCATCATAGGGGCGGAAGGTGTTCATTTTCCGCCGCTCAAAGGTCAACCGCTCCAGGTCAATCTCACTGATGGTCAACCCGGTTCCGAAACGCTTTTCCGCCAGGACGGTTCCGTTTTCCGCAATGATATTGTGCCCGGCAAAGACCAGGTCTGTGGTGGACTCCCCCTCGCCGGCGTCGGCGTAGACATAGCCGCACACCAGACGCGCGGACTGACCCGCCACCAGGGAGCGGCGGTAAGCGGCCTTGCCCGCCGCCTCATTGGAGGCGGACAGGTTCAGAATCAAGGTGGCCCCCGCCTGAACCAGGCTGACGGAGGGGGGCTCCGGGGCCCACAGGTCCTCGCAGATTTCCACACCCACAATCAGGTTCGGGATGCTCTCGCAGGCGAAGAGCCCCCGGGGGCACATGTCCACCATCTCATCACCGCACAGATGGAGGGTGACCTCCTGGTCCTTTCCGGAGGCAAACCAGCGGCTCTCGTAAAACTCACCGTAGCCTGGAATGCTCGTCTTGGGCCTCAGCCCCAGAATCTCCCCCTTGGAGATGACCGCCGCACAGTTATACAGCTTGTGGTCCCACTTGCTGCGCACCGGCAGGCCCAGAGCGGTGAGCATGTCCAAGTCCTGCGTCTCCTCTAAAATCCGCGCCAGCGCCTGCTCCGCCCCGTCCAGCAGGGTGGACTGCAAAAACAGGTCGCCGCAGGTGTAGCCTGTGATGCACAGCTCGGGCAGGGCCAGGACCTTTACCCCCTGCGCCGCCGCCTCCCTCATCAGGGCGATGATTTGTCCTGCGTTGTATTCGCAGTCAGCCACCCGTATTTTTGGCGTTCCAGCCGCCACTTTGATAAAACCGTCCCGCATAAAAGGGCCCCCTTCGGTCATTATTTTCCGCCTACATCATATCCCAATTTTGCAGGGATTGCAAGAAAAACAACGTGAAGGCCGGGAAAAAAGGGGCTCAATTCCCCTGTCCGGGAACAGCCCCCCTTGGGCATGGTTTCCCCTAATTTCCATAAGTTGTATGGAAACGTGCAACTTTTGCCCTCCGCCCGCCCGGGTTAGGGGATGCTCCCCAAAAAACAAGGAGGAATCATCATGAATCACACACCCAATTACAATCTCAGCCAGTGGGACGCGGAGGACAAGGTGCTCCACACCGACTTCAACGCCGACAACGCCAAAATCGACGCCGCGCTGAGCGGTCTGGCCTCGGGCAAGGCGGACGCCCCGGCGCTGGAGGCGCTGGCGCAGACGCTGAGGGAAAAGGTAAACATTCTTACCGGCCGGTACACCGGAGACGGCGCGGCGGCCCGGACCATCAGCCTGGGCGGACAGCCCAGAGCGGTGTTCGTCTGCCCCAATTCGGGTCGGACCTATAACTCCCGCTCCAACGGCTTCTGCATGGGCGGTCTGGCGGTTCCAGGGTCGCCGCTGGTGGGAAGCGGAAAAACAGCCCTGCAAATCGTGAATAACGGATTCTGGGTCAGCCAGAACACCGGGGAGAACAACACCGGCGGCGCGGCTGTCAACGAGAGCGGGGTTGTTTATAACTATATTGCCTTCCTGTGAACAAAGGAGCCCCCGCCGGAAATCCGGCGGGGGTTCTCCTTACAGAGGCTTTAAGATATTTTGTGAGCTCTCTCAGCGATCAGGCAATAAAGCTGCCCTGAGCGATGACAGCCCCATCCTCAGTGATGGTGTAGCTGTAGGTCGCGCCAACAACCATTCCTCCATCAGCATCGGTCTTCTCTCCTCCGGCCCGATAAGCAGCAGCCCACTTATCTGCTTCAGGCAGTCCGTCCCGGACCACATACTTGTTCAGATAGAAGAAGTGTCCACCCACAGCAAAGGTGCTACCCGTCTCTGTGTATACAGTATCACCGTCGCTGTCGGTGATAGTCAAAACTGTCTCTTTGTTGGCGACCGTCGTGGTAAACTTGATAATCACATTATCAGTTGCCGCACCGTTGACATCACTACCGTCCCCGTTGCTGTCAAAGTTCTTGTCGTAGGGAGTATACACACCGTCGTCCAGTCCTTTGATTTGGTCTCCGGTCTTGGATTCTTCCAGAGCTTCGGGAGCAGTGGGCATGGTGCCAATCTCCAGGCCGGAGGCGTCGATGGTCAGGGTGTAGTCAGCAGTGGCAAACGCGCCGCTAACAGCAACACCCCAATCGAAGGCAACTGTTACGGTTCCGCCTTCGCCGACCAGAAGAATCATCTTATCGCCGGCGGTATAGACGGCGGAATTGAATGTACGCACACCGGTAGAGTAGCCCACAAGTCCCTTACTGCCCAGCGAGTTGGTTGCCTGCATAGCATAGGTGCCGGCGGGCAGCTCCAGCTCAACCGCGGTGTACTTTGCCCCATTACTTTCCAGAGCAGCGACACTGCTCTCATACAGAGGAGCGGTCGTGTTGTTCAAACCGCCAGTTACGTTGCCGGTAACCTTAACGGTCTCGTCGCCAGTGGCGTTCACAGCCAGCATAGCGGGGTTGATGTCATACACACTGGACACGCCGGCGTCCTCCAGCTCAGCGCGGACCAGACCGGTGTTGGCCTGGACGTCGGTCACCAGGATGATGACGTTCTTGGCGTAGTCGCTGTCGTTTTCGTCGTCCATGATGATGTAGGCGGTGCCCTCAACCAGCCACTTGCTGAAGGTGCTGTCCAGAGTGTCAGCGTTGACGCGCTGGGCCTCCCAGGTGGCGTTGCGGTTGTTCATGATACCGGTGTTCAGCTGCTTCAGGGCGCTGCCGGGGGTGGGACGCAGGACCAGATCGAAGGTGGTCTCGCTGTCATAGCGGATGTCGGTGCGGCCGTCGGTGTAGTCTGCGACTGCGCCGGTGGTGGGATTCTTTTTCAGAGCCTTCTGGCCATAGATGCTCAGGGTACCGGCGTCGGCGCCGATAGTGCTCTTGCCGGCCATGGTCATACCGACCTGGATGTTGTCCCGGTTGTTCGCATAGTTGAACTCGGAGCCCTCTTCATAGAGCTTGCCCTCATCAGAGGTGCTGTAGTCCTCGAAGAGCTTGCCAGCCCAGTTCTTGTCGCTCAAGGTCTTGCTGTCGATGTTCTTCTGCTCGCCGTTGATCATGACAGCCCAGGTGTAGATGGTCTCGTTGGTCTCCTCCTCAACGCGGTGACCCTCCTGGTTGACCAGGTACAGATACTCGGCGTTGGGGTTCTTGATCTTGGAACCGGTATCAGAGGCGTCCACGAAGACCACGGAGGCGGAGCGGGAGGTCTCGTCGTGCCGCAGCCAGGCGGAGTTGGAACCGATGTAGTTCTCGATCTTGGGCACGTTGGCGATGCCGGTGTACAGCTTGACGTCGCCGTTCTTGTCCAGCACCACGAAGATGGTGTTGTCGTTGCCGGGGACCGCACCGGCGATCTGCACGCGGTTGGTCTCAATGTCGGCGCTGATGTTGCCCTGCATGGGCGCGCGGTTCAGGGTGTACTGGCCGCGGCTGTTGCGGGTGTAGGAGTACCAGCCCACCAGGCTGCTCCAGGTCTTGCCGTTCAGGCCGCTGGGCGCGCCGTTAACGGTGACTCTGATTTCGCCGGGGGTCTCATAGGTGATGCGGTCGTGGGTGTTCTGAGCCTTGAAAGCGTCCAGAATGTCGTTGGTGTCGGCACTGGCGGAGCTCATGCGGCGCACGTCGATGGTCTCATAGGTGCCGTCGGTGCGGTACACGCTGGCCACAGCGCCGGTGGTGGCACCGGAGGCGTAGCCGATGCCCTCAACATAGATGTAGTTGCCCACGGACAGGGAGGCGTCAGCCACATAGATGGCGTAGCCATAGGCGTCAACCACGATGGAGGCGGTGTTGTTCACGCTGTACTCCACGTCGCAGCCCTTGTCGCCGGAGACGGGGGCATAGCGAGCGTAGTCATACTTGGTGCCGTCGATGGTCACGGAGCCGGAAGCGCCGTTGCCAGCGCCGGAGGCGTTGGTGCCGGCATAGTAGTAGTTGGCTGTGCCGTAGCGGCGGTCAGTGTTGCGGGAGTAAGCCTCTACCTTGCCGGTGACCATGTCGGCCTTCTGGACGGACTGGATGGTCCAGCTGCCCTGGCCGTTGTGGGCCTTGGTGGCGGTGTACAGGATGTAGTCGCCCTGCTTGTACTCCTTGATGACGGGGAACTCGTCGTCACCCAGAGTGGTGACGGACACGTTGGTGGTCATGTTGGTGGACACGCTGGTGGGCTCGACGCTGCTTCGCGTGCCGGCCAGGCCCTGGGCGGGCTGGGTCTTCACTTCCACATTGATGGTGCCGTTGGCGGAGCGGTAGTCCGCGGTGGCCTTCATCAGGTAGGTGTTGATGTAGACGATGGTGACGTTGTTGTTGGCGTCCTGATAGACCTCAGTGACAACGCCCTTGCCGGAGTGAGCGCCGGCGGAGTTGTTGCGCTCGAAGTAGTAGCCAACTCCGTCGCCGTTAACAGTGATGTTGTTATTGGTATAGGTGTAAACAGGCTGAGCCACGCCGTCAACATAGACGCTGAGGGTATTCTGGGTCTCGCCCCGGTTGTTTGTCTTGTTGTTGGTGCCGGCCAGAGAGTTCACGCTGCTGCTGCCGATCAGGTTGTACAGGGTGCCCCGGCTGGCGGAGGCGGTGTACACCGCGATGGGCTCATCGGTAAAGGTGCCGATGACGCCGCCGCGCTCGTAGGACCACTCGTCGGCAGGACGGCCGAAGTCGTCGGTGGGCTCGTTGCTGATGTACAGGCCATAGATGGTGAAGCCCAGGGTGTTGGTGTACTCGGTGCCCTGCTTGCCGTACTCGTAGGCGTCGATGTACTGCACACCGTTGGTCACGCCGCCGCCCACAGTGTAGTACTCGCCCAGAATGGGGTTGAACTTCACGGGGGTGGCCCGGGTCAGGGTGTTGAAGCTCATCACGGCCACGTTGTCACGGGTCAGACCCTCATTGGAGGCGGGGGCCTTGATGCCCTCGAACATGGTCAGCCGGGTGGCCAGGGTGATGGCAGTGAGGGCGTCGGTGCCCCAGTCGCCGCTCAGCTCCTTGTTCTGATAGTAACCAAGGGCCTTGGTCAGCATCAGAGCGGCCTGAGCAGTGGTGACGGGGTCACCAGGGCCGAACTGGCCGTTGCCGTAGCCGGAGATGATGCCCAGGCTGGTGGCCAGGTTCACGTAGCCGTTGAAGTAGTCGCCGACCTTTACGTCGGTGTACTGGGTGCTGCCCTCGAACTGGCTGACATTCAGCTTGTCGCCGTACAGCAGCTTGCAGACGATAATGGCCATCTGGCCGCGGGTGACGATCTGGTCGGGCATGAAGTTTTCACCATCGCCCACCATGACGCCGATCTCCTGCAGAATCGTGGCCGCAGTCACGTTGGAGATCTCGTCCGCGTCGTTGAAGCTCACCGCGCTGGTTCCCACGATCATCATGCCCAGCAGCATGACGGAGGCGAGAGTCAGGCTGAGAGCCCGCTTCAGGTTTCTCATTCG
>JAAVYL010000044.1 GCA_022791075.1 Lawsonibacter sp.
ATGGCCCGGGCCAGGGCCACCCGCTGCTGCTGGCCGCCCGAGAGCTTGGCGGGCATCCGATCCTTCAGGTGGTCGATCTTGACCACCTTTAAAATCTCGTCCACCTTCCTCTGAATCTCCGGCTTGGGCACTTTTCGGTTTTTCAGGCCGAAGGCCACGTTGTCAAAGACCGACATGTGGGGGAACACCGCGTAGTTCTGAAAGACCATGCCAATGTTCCGCTTGTTGGTGGGGATGTCGTTGATGACCTGGTCGTTGATCTTGAAGGTGCCCCCCTCAATGGTGTTGAAGCCGATGATCATCCGCAGCAGCGTGGTCTTGCCGCAGCCCGAGGGGCCCAGCAGGGTAAAAAATTCTCCCGGCCGGATATCCAGGTTCAATCCGTTGATGATGGTGTCGTTGCCAAATCGCTTGACCGCGTTTTCGATGGTGATTGTAGCGCCCATACCGTGTTCACCCTTCCTTGTATCAATATCGGTTTTATGCGAGGGGCCTGCGATCAAGACCGCAGGCCCGCTTGTGTCTGTGTTGAAAAGGAGCTTAGCCCGCGTTCTCCAGGCACTCGGTGTAGCGCTCGGTGATGATGGCCTTGTTGGCGGCGACCCAGTCGCCGTCATAGCTGTCCAGAGGGACGATGTCATCCCAGGGAGTCAGGCTGTCGTTGAGGGCCGCGTCGGAGCGCAGGGGCCGCACGGTCAGATTCTGGCCCACATAGCTCTGGCAGGTCTCGCCCAGCATATAGTCCACGAATTTTTTGGCATTCTCCATGTGGGGAGCGCCCTTGATGATGGATACGCACTGGCCGGACATGATGGCGCCCTCCTCAGGGAACACGACCCGGACATTGACGCCGTCCCGGACGTAGGCGGCGGCGGGATCTTCCCAGGTCAGGCCCACGATGTACTCGCCCTCGGCCACGCCCCGGTAGACCTGGGAGGAGCTGCTCAGGCTGACGCCGTCCAGGTTGTCGATGAAGCCCTCGACCCAGGCCCAGGCCTCGTCAGACAGGGGGTCGCCGTTGCCCACGCCGTAGAGGCCGGCGATCAGGCACTGGAAGGCGGAGCTGGAGTTGACGGGGTCGCCGGCGGCGATCTTGCCCTTCAGGGCGGGGTTCAGCAGGTCTTCAAAGCCGTTGATCTCGATGTCGCCCGCCAGGTCGTTGTTGACGATGAAGACGGTGGGGTCGCAGAAGGCTGGGGCGGACACGCCGGAGACGTTCTTGTAGCTGTCCAGCATCATGGCGTCCTCGGGGGAGACGTAGCTCTCAAAGTACTCGGCGTAGTCCTTCAGCATGGACTCGTCAGCGGCCCAGCAGATATCGCCCTGGGGGTTGGCCGCCTCGGACTGAACTCTTTTCAGAACCTCGCCGGTGCCGCCGGTGACCACCTCCACGTGGATGCCGGTGTCTGCCTCGAAATTCTCAATAACTGCGTTGTTCAGGCTCTCACTCCGGGCGGTGTAGACCACCAGAGTGTCTCCGCCGGAGGGGGGAGTGGGCTGCTGACTGCCGCTTCCGGTGCCGCTGTTGCTGCCCTGATTTCCCTGGGGGGCTTTGCTTCCGCAGCCAGCCAGGAGACCGAATGTCAGGACAAGTGCGAGTGCAAGAGCAAACTTCCTTTTCATTGTAAAACCTCCTAAAAATTTATTGAGTACTGCTGTCTTTATTGTACATAATTTTCGTGAAAATGAAAATCCCAAAAAACACAACTTTAGTAGTAAAATACAAAACACCTGCTGCGGGCTGGCTGGCACGCGGGTATTAGGTCCTGAAGAGCCGAAAATGCTTAATGCCGCAGGCTTCGCCTGCGGCATTAAGCATTTGTTATTTTGGCAGCGGGAGAAGGATTCGAACCCTCACAAACAGAGTCAGAGTCTGTCGTGCTACCCTTACACAATCCCGCTATTTAGCCCCGCTCTCGCAGGGACGAGTATTATTATAGCAAAAGCTCAGAAATTGTCAAGAGGTATTTTTAAATTTTTTCTATGATTTTTCACCGGCCCTTAACTGGCAGCGTTCCGCTCAGCTTGACACCCGCAGAGGGGAAACGTATAATCTGAACTGCGTGGATAAAAGGCGCAGTTTGAGGAGGGATTCACGATGTCCAATATTTATACATCTGTTGACCAGCTTATCGGCAGAACACCGCTTCTGGAGCTGACAAGGGTGGAAAAAAAGGAGAACCTGCGGGCCAGTCTTCTGGCAAAGCTGGAATATTTCAATCCGGCCGGAAGTGTGAAAGACCGTGTGGCTAAGGCCATGCTTGACGATGGGGAGGCCAGAGGCCTGCTGAAGGAGGGATCGGTTATTATTGAGCCGACCTCGGGCAACACCGGTATTGGCCTGGCCTCAGTGGCCGCGGCCCGGGGATATCGTACAATCATCGTTATGCCTGAGACGATGAGCATGGAGCGGCGGCAGCTGATGAGAGCCTATGGCGCGGAACTGGTGCTTACCGACGGGGCGCAGGGGATGCAGGGCGCTATCGCCAAAGCGGAGGAGCTGGCCGCCGGAATTCCCAACAGCTTTATTCCCGGTCAGTTTGTGAATCCCGCGAACCCGGAGGCCCACAGGCTCTCCACGGGGCCGGAGATATGGGAAGACACCGGCGGAAGAGTAGATATTTTTGTGGCCGGGGCAGGCACCGGCGGCACCATTACCGGAACAGGCGAGTATTTAAAGAGCAAGAATCCGGAGCTGAAGGTGGTGGCAGTGGAGCCGGCCTCCTCACCTGTTCTGAGCGGCGGAGCCGCCGGCAAGCATGGCATCCAGGGGATTGGGGCCGGCTTTGTGCCGGAGGTGTTGAATACCAGGGTATATGATGAGGTGATTGCCGTGAAGGACAAGGACGCTTTTGCTGCCTGCAGGCTGGTGGGCAGAGAGGAGGGCATACTGGTGGGCATCTCTTCCGGAGCGGCGCTGTGGGCGGCTGTCCAGCTGGCCAGGCGTCCGGAAAACAGGGGCAGAACCATTGTGGCGCTTCTGCCTGACACCGGAGAACGGTATCTCTCAACTCCACAGTTTGTGGATGAATAAAAGCCGATACAGACTGCCGTCCATGGAGTGGGCGGCAGTTAAACTTTACGAGAACGCTCTCTGCCCTTATACAGGACAATTTATAACTGCTAAGGGACAGAGGATATTTTGTGGAAAATTTCCGGAGTGGAGAGGAGAATATAGTTTTTAAGTGGGGCTGAGCGGGCAAAATATGTTGGGAACATGGTTCTGCTGCTCCCGGCGCACAGGGCGGGGCGGCTTAAGGCGGCGAGCTTGTTTTTCCGGCAAAAGAGCGGAAATCAAAAAAAATATTGCTCCGGTGCTGGCAAAATGACCAAGGAGGATGTCTTCGATATGAGGACGTTTGACCGCAAGAATATGAGCAAGGGGGCATTGTGTCCGCGATATGCGGACACAGAGGCGGCGGCCGCCTGGGAAAGCGGCTCTGGAACGGAGGAAGAGGAGCAACTTTCTGTGAAATATGAGCCTTGAAAAGTTGAAAAAAATCCCGTAAAATCTCCACATTATCCTGGGGCCAGGAGGTCCCTGCGAGAATGAGGAGGAATAAAATGAAAAAAGTTTTGTCTTTGACCCTGGCCTTGGCGATGGCCCTGAGCTTGGCCGCCTGCGGCAGCACCGGCGGAACCAGCGGAAATAAGAGTAATGGCACTTCCGACCCCACGGGGTCCGGCACTCCCAGCACCGGTGACAAGGTCGTCAAGATCGGTGTGTTTGAGCCCCAGTCCGGCGACAACGGCTCCGGCGGCAAGCAGGAGATTCTGGGAATGCAGTATGCCAACCAGGAGACGCCCACTGTGGAAATTGGTGGCGAGACCTATAAGGTGGAGCTGGTCTATGCCGACAACCAGTCCTCTAACGACAAGGCGCCCTCAGCGGCCCAGACCCTGGTGTCCGGCGGTGTGTCCGTCGTACTGGGCTCCTACGGCTCCGGTGTGAGCATCGCCGCCTCCGATGTCTTCGGCGATGCGGGTGTACCCGCCATCGGTGTGACCTGCACCAACCCCCAGGTCACTGCCGGCAACAGCCACTACTTCCGCATCTGCTTCCTGGATCCCTTCCAGGGCACCGTCCTGGCCAACTTTGCCAGGGACAAGTTCGGCGCTGCCAAGGCCTACTGCCTGGCCAAGCAGGGCGATGACTACTCCGTGGGTCTGTGCAACTACTTTATGGAGGCCTTTGGGAAGGAAAACTGTGTATATGAGACCTTCCCTGATGGAACCTCTGATTACAGCTCCTATGTGACCAACGCCAAGAACTCCGGCGCCCAGGTCTTTTTTGCCCCTGTCTCTACCGAGGCCGCCGCGCTGATTATCGACCAGGCCGCCACCCAGTCTCTGGGGATCCCCATGCTGGCTGGCGACACTTGGGACTCCAACGTCATTACCAAGGCCGCCACGGGTAAGGATGTAGACATCAATGTGACCACCTTCTACCAGGAGGGCGGCAATCCTGAGTTTGACACCGGCATCAAGGCGTGGATCAACGCCGACGCCACCAACCTGACCAACAACAACGGCAACGACGAGGTAGCAGCCGTCACCGTTATGGGCTACGATGCCTACTACGTGGCCCTGGAGGCCCTGAAGGCTGCCGGCTCCACAGAGCCCTCCGCAGTGATGGCTGCCCTGCCCGGGGTGCAGTATGACGGTGTGTCCGGCCATATCGCCTTTGACGACGTGAACGGCGACGCCATCCGCGACGTGGCCTATGTCAAGCACTGCAACACTGAGAGCGGCACTTGGGAGTTTGTCGCCCAGCAGGGTGTGTAATTGATTTTATGTAAGACCCACACCGGCGGGGGCAGGCCTGCCCCCGCCGGTGCTTCTGTAGCCCCACGGGGCTGTCCCGAAGGGGCGTCCGGCCGGCGGCGCTCCTTCGGGACAGCCCGGTTTCCGAAGAAAACAGAAAATTCCAAAGAGAGGGAGGAACTACATGGATCTGGTGAAGGAACTGATGGATACCATTCTGCCGTATCTGCTGTCAGGTATTTCGGTTGGGGGGCAGTATGCCCTGATTGCCATCGGCTACACAATGGTCTATGGCATCCTGCGCTTAATCAATTTTGCCCACGGCGATGTGTTTATGGTGGCCGGACTGGTGATGGTTTATCTTTCCGCCTCCATGCCCCTGTATGTGGCGGTGCCTCTGATGGCCCTGCTGACAGTGCTTCTGGGCTTTGTCATCGAGCGGGTGGCCTATAAGCCCCTGCGCACCGCGCCCCGGATGTCGGTGATGATCTCCGCCATCGGCGTCAGCTATCTGCTGCAGAACCTGGCGCTGTATATCACTGGAGGCCTGAATAAAAACTATCCTGTCATCCCCTGGATTTCCGACCAGATTATGGTGTTCGGCGCCCCCACCAAACGGGTGACCCTCGTTACCCCGTTTTTGACAGTGGCCCTGGTCATTGTCTTGGTGTGGCTCATCAACCACACCAAGGTGGGCATGGCCATGCGGGCGGTGTCCCGGGATTTTGAAACCGCTCAGCTTATGGGAATCCGCATCAACAGCATAATCTCCGTCACCTTTGTGATTGGCTCCTTCCTGGCGGCAGTGGGCTCTATGCTCTACTTCTCCAACTACCCGGGTGTGGTGCCCACCTCCGGCGGTATGCCCGGCCTGAAGGCCTTTGTGGCCGCTGTGTTTGGGGGCATCGGTTCCATCCCCGGCGCAGTGATCGGCGCGTTTATCATCGGTGTGTGTGAGAACATCATCAAGGGGCTGGACGTCATTTTAAAGACTGTCGGGGTGCTGAAGGAGCCCCTGGAGCTGGCTACCTTCTCCGACGCGTTCACCTTTGCACTGCTGATTGTCGTTCTGGTCTTTAAGCCCACCGGTCTGTTCGGGGAAAAGACCACGGATAAGGTCTGAGAGGGGAGGTATGCACTGTGATTGAAACAAGCAACAAAAAAACCGCGCTGGTCTCCCTGCTTTTAACTGCTGCGATGCTGATTGCCGTCATTGTACTGGACCAGGTCATCCAGCCCACAGACAGCATGTCCATGCTTCTCAAGGTTCTGCAGAAGGGCTCTGTCTATGCCTTGGCCGCCGTGTCCATGAACCTGCTCAACGGCTTTACCGGCCTGTTCTCTCTGGGCCATGCGGGCTTTATGCTCATCGGCGCCTATACCTACGCCATACTCACCATTCCTGCCCAGTCCCGGGACGTGGTCTATCAGTACTACGATGCCGCGGTCCGCATCTCCTTCCCCGAGGTGCTGGGGGGTGCTATGGGCCCCTTCGGCACCATGCTGGGCGTGATTCTGGCCGTTGCCGCAGCGGGTCTGGCCGCCGCGCTGGTGGCCTGGCTGATTGGTTTGCCGGTGCTTCGGCTGAAATCCGACTATCTGGCTATTGCCACCCTGGGGTTTGCCGAGGTGGTCCGGGCAGTGTTCCAGTGGGGGAAGCTGGGGCCGGTCACCAATGGCTCCAACCCCCTGAAAAGCTTTGTGCGCATCAACTCCTTCCAGCTCAAGCTGGGCGGGACTACCCTCAGCCTGTCTACCTTCGTGCCTGTGCTGCTGGCAACCGTGTGTATTGCCTTCATTGTGCTGCTGGTGAATTCCACCTACGGCAGGGCCTTTAAGGCCATCCGGGACGATGAGGTGGCCGCCGAGGCTATGGGGATCAATCTGGCCAGGCACAAGATGATGTCTTTCTGCGTCAGTTCCTTTTTCGCAGGGGTTTCCGGCGCGGGCATGGCTATGGTGCTGGGCATTGCCCAGGCCAATAACTTCAAGTCCGCCATGACCTATGAAATTCTGCTCATGGTGGTGCTGGGGGGGATCGGCTCCATCTCGGGCAGCTGTGTGGGAGCGATGCTCTTTATCGCCGCCTCCGAGTGGTGGCTCCGGGGCTTGGACTCGGGCAAGTTCCTGGGTATCAGCGCCCCGGGCATCTTCCGCAACGGATTCCGGCTGGTAGTATTCTCCGTCATTATCATGATTGTGGTGCTCTTCTTCCGAAAGGGCATCATGGGGGACAAGGAGCTGCCCGACCTGTTTAAAAAGCGGCCCGGGAAGGAGGCGGCCGGAAAATGAGTGAAACGATTCTGAAAGTGGAAAACGCAACCATGCAGTTTGGCGGAGTAGTGGCTGTGGATAATCTGAACCTGGAGGTCAACCAGGGAGAGATTGTGGCCCTGATTGGCCCAAACGGCGCGGGAAAGACCACAGCGTTCAACGTGATTACCGGCGTGTATCAGCCTACCAACGGGGCGGTGTGGTTCCAGGGGGAGAGGCTGGTGGAGAACCACCCCCAGGGCAGGATGAAGAAGCTGTACAAGGGGGAGCACGCAGGGGAGTACACCCACGTCCTGGCGCCCACCCCCGACCGTATCACCAAGCTGGGCATGGCCCGTACCTTCCAGAATATCCGGCTTTGGAAATCACAGTCGGTGTTTGACAACGTGCTGATTGCCATGCACTGCCGCACACACACCAACTTCATGTCGGCCTCTTTCCGCCTCAACCGGAGAGAGGAGCAGGAGCAGCGCCGCCGGGTGGGCGAGTTGCTGGAGACTGTGGGACTGTATGACGTGAAGGACGAGCTGGCCACCTCTCTGCCCTATGGCAAGCAGCGCCGTCTGGAGATTGCCCGGGCGCTGGCTGCTGAGCCGAAGCTGCTCCTTTTGGACGAGCCGGCGGCGGGGATGAACCCCCAGGAGACCCAGGAGCTTACCGCGTTTATCAGTGAGATTCGGAAAAATTTCCATATGACGGTGTTCCTGATCGAGCACCACATGGACCTGGTGATGGACATCTCCGACCGGATCTATGTGCTGGACTTCGGCAGGCTGATCGCTCAGGGCACCCCTGAGGAAGTCCAGAATAACAAGCGCGTCATTGACGCCTATCTGGGGGTGGTGGAGGATGCTTAAAATTGAAAAGCTCCATGTTGCCTACGGCGGTATCCAGGCCCTGCGGGGCATTTCTCTGGAGGTGCCGGACGGACAGATTGTCACCCTGATCGGCGCCAACGGTGCGGGAAAGTCCACGACCCTGCGCACCATCACCGGGCTGGTGAAGGCGCAGTCCGGCTCCATCCAGTGGAATGGGGAGGAGCTGCTGGGCAGGCCCATCGACCGGATTATCAGCGCCGGTATCTCCATGAGCCCGGAGGGGCGCCGGGTCTTTCCCGACATGACTGTGCTGGAAAATCTGAAGATAGGGGCCTACCTGCGCAAGGACAAGGGAGAGGTTGAGAAGGACATCAAGTGGGTCTATGAGCTCTTTCCGCGGCTGGAGGAGCGCAGCTGGCAGCTGGCAGGCACTCTGTCCGGCGGTGAACAGCAGATGCTGGCTGTGGGCCGCGCCCTGATGTCCCGGCCCAAGCTGATGATGCTGGATGAGCCCTCCTTGGGCCTGGCTCCTCTGGTGGTGCAGGATATCTTTTCCATTATCCAGGAGATCAACAGGCAGGGTGTTACCATCCTCCTTATCGAGCAGAACGCCAATATGGCCCTGAAAATTGCCGGCTTGGCCTATGTGCTGGAGACGGGCAACATTACCCTGTCCGGTACCGGAGCGGAGCTCCTGGTGAACGAGAAGGTCAAGGAGGCCTATCTGGGCAAGCATAAGAACTGAGAGCTTGGATTCCCCCAAAATGATGCAGGCATCAAAACGCAGGCAGACGCCCCCCGCCAGTCTCCTTCAATGGGATGGCGGGGGGCTGAATGACGGTATGGCTTGCAGGCGGACAGTGTCTGTAAAGAAGAATGGGAAAGCTGTATAGAAACCGTTTAGATGTCGCCTTGTGGGGGAGCGGGCTCTTGACTTTGACGCTGTAATTGCTATAATGTGGGAAGGCTTGAAGTCCTCCTTCGGGAGGACCTAAATTATCAAGAGAAGGGATGACTGATGAAACAACATAAAAAGGGTCTGGCGCTTTGGATCGGAGCGGTTTTGCTGCTGCTGGCCGGGGCGCTGATGGCCGGCACCTCCGGCCGCACGGAGAGCGTGCAGGAGGCCATGCGGGACGCGGTGCTGCACAACATCAATCAGGTCAGCCTGCTGGGGCTCAGGGCGGTGAATCCCGGATTGATTTCTGCCTTTGTGGTCACCGCGTTTCTGCTGGCGGCGGCGGCCTGTATTCGGGTATTTGCGATTCCCCGGTTTCAGTATATTCCTGGAAAATTTCAGCTTCTGGTTGAGGAGGCGGTTGGGCTTTTTGACCGTATGGCCAAGAGCAACAGTCCCCACCGCTTCGGCTTTTTAGGGGCGTACATTTTTGCCGCCGGCGCGTATATCTTTGTGGGCACGCTCTTTGAGCTGCTGGGCCTTCAGGCTGTCACAGTCCATGGGCACCCGGTTACGCTCCCCGCTCCGCTGTCCGACGTCAACGCGGCGATTGCCATGGGGACCCTGTCCTATCTGGTAATCCTCTCCGGCGGCATTGCCGGAAACGGCCCGAAGGGCGTGGGAAAAACGCTGAAGGAGTTTTCACTGCCCATCTCCATGAGCTTTCGTCTGTTCGGCGCCCTGCTCAGCGGTCTGCTGGTGACAGAGCTGGTGTATTACTTTGTCAGCCTGAGCTTTATCCTGCCTGTGGTGGTGGGCGTTCTGTTTACCCTGCTCCATGCTTTGGTTCAGGCCTATGTGCTTACAATGCTGACGGCGCTGTTCTATGGTGAGGTGTCGGAGGTGACGCACAAGCCCGGCAGGAAGGGCTGAATGGGAAAACTTTTAAATACAGTAAAAAACGGATAAAACGGAGGTTTTAATTATGAATAAGCTGTTGAAAAAGGCCTGTGCCCTGGGAGCCCTGCTCCTTTTGACCGTGGCTCTGGCGGTCCCCGCCTTTGCCGACGGTGAGGCGCCCGCAGACGGTGCGCCCGCTGTCACAGAGACCCAGGAGGAGGGCTCAGCCGTTGGAATGAAGTCCCTTGCCGCGGGCCTGGCAATCGGAATCGCGGCCGCCGGCGGCGCCGTCGGTATGGGTCTGGCCACGGCCAAGTCGGCGGAGGGTATCTCCCGCCAGCCGGAGGCGGAGGGGAAGATCCGCACCATGATGATGCTGGGTCTGGTCTTTATTGAAACGGCCATCATTTATGCTCTGTTGGTGGTCATTCTCATTATCTTTGTGTTGTAAGGCAGGTGGGAATTGTGCCGCTGAACATTGATTTGCAGCAAATCTTGCTGCACTGGATGAATCTGGCAATTCTGGTGGGGGGACTGTATTTCCTCCTCTACAAGCCGGTGAAGCAGTTTATGGCCAAGCGTGAGGAGTATTACCGCAGCCTGGATGAGCAGGCTGCAGCAAAGCTGTCTGAGGCTGAAAAGATAAAGGCGGAGTACCAGGCCAAGCTGGATGGGGCCGATGAGGAGATTCGTCAGAGCCGGACAAAGGCCCAGCAGGCGGTTCAGAAGTCTGCAGAGGACCAGCTGGCCCAGGCCCAGGAGCAGGCCAGGCAGATTGTGGCCCACGCCCAGGCCGAAGCGGAGCACAGCCGGGAGCGGGTGCTGAAGGAGTCTCAGCGCGAGCTGCGCAAGCTGGCGGCGGCAGCCACCAGGAAGCTGGCGTTCCAGGCGGACCCCTTTGACCAGTTTTTAGATTTAGCGGAAGGAGGAGCAAAGTATGAGGACGGCTAGAGGACGGCTGACCGCGGAGCTGCGCAGCGCCAAGTCGCCGACAGAGGAGCAGCTCCAGCGTTTTGGCAGCTTCCTCGCCCGGACTTATCAGCGTAAGGTGCCCCTGCGCTGGGAACAGGATGCGTCTTTGCGGTCCGGCTTCCGCCTTCAGGTAGGCTCCGACGTGTATGACTGGACCCTGAACGGCCGGGTCCGGCAGTTCCAGGACTATCTGCGCCAGCTTCAGCCGGGGCAGGAGGACCTGCTGCCGCTGATGCACCAGGCAGTGAAGGACTGGGAGCTGGCCGTGGTGCCCGAGGAGATTGGAGAGGTTCTGACTGTAGACGGCGAAATTGCCACGGTCAACGGCCTGGACCACATCCAGTACGGAGAGATTGTGGTCTTTGCCTCCGGCGTAAAGGGGATGGTACAGGACCTGCGCCGGGGGGAACTGAGCTGCATCCTGTTTGGCAGCAGCGAGGAGATCACCGCCGGCAGTATGGTCCGCCGCACCCTGAAAACTGCCGGTATGCCGGTTGGGGAGCAGTTCCTGGGCCGGGTGGTGGACGCATTGGGGGTTCCTGTGGATGGAAAGGGGCGCATTGAGGCGGAGAGCTACCGCCCTATTGAAGCGCCCGCCCCCGGTATACTGGACCGGCAGCCGGTAGACACCCCTATGGAAACGGGCCTGCTGACCATCGACTCTATGTTTCCCATTGGCCGGGGACAGCGTGAGCTGATTATCGGCGACCGTCAGACGGGAAAGACAGCCATTGCTCTGGACACCATTTTGAATCAGAAGGGCAAGGATGTGGTGTGCATCTACGTGGCCATTGGGCAGAAGACCAGCTCTGTGGCCCAACTGGTGGAGAACCTCTCCCGCCGGGGAGCTATGGAATACACAACTGTGGTCAGTGCTCCCGCCGGCGCCTCCGCCGCCCTCCAGTACATTGCCCCTTACGCCGGCTGCGCTCTGGGGGAGTACTTTATGTATCAGGGGCGGGACGTGCTCATCGTCTATGACGACCTGTCCAAGCACGCAGTGGCCTATCGGGCTTTGAGCCTGCTGCTGGAGCGTTCCCCCGGCCGGGAGGCCTACCCCGGTGACGTGTTTTATCTGCATTCCCGGCTGCTGGAGCGGGCCGCTCACCTCAGCGACGAGCTGGGGGGCGGAAGCATGACCGCTCTGCCCATTGTGGAGACCCAGGCGGGAGATGTGTCGGCCTATATTCCCACCAACATCATCTCCATTACCGACGGACAGATTTTTTTGGAGAGCGACCTGTTCTTCTCCGGACAGCGGCCCGCGGTCAATGTGGGCCTGTCGGTCTCCCGTGTGGGCGGCGACGCCCAGACAAAGGCAATGAAGTCCGCGGCGGGGGCCATCCGCCTGGAGCTGGCCCAATACCGGGAGATGGAGGTGTTTACCCAGTTCTCCAGCGATCTGGACGACGCCACCAAGCGCCAGCTGGTCTACGGGCAGGGGCTGATGCGCCTGCTGCGTCAGCCTCAGTACTCCCCCCTGTCCCAGCACCAGCAGGTGGTCCTTCTGGTGTCCGCACTGAACCATGTGATGCAGGATGTTCCGCTGGAGGACTTGGACCGCTTCCGGAGTGAGCTGCTGGCCTATGTGGAGGAGCAGCTTCCGGACCTGTGCCGGCGTATTGACATGACCGGCCTGTTCCCGGCGGAGGATCGGGAGGAGATTGTCACCCTGGCCCGGCGGTTCCTGGAGGAGTTCCAGGACGGCGGAAAGCGCGGTGGCTGAAATGGCGGGGACAAAGGAAATCAAGACCCATATCCAGAGCGTTCAGGAGACGAGAAAAATCACAAACGCCATGTATTTGATCGCCTCCACCAAACTTCGGCGGGCCCGGCAGGAGCTGGACAACACCCGCCCCTATTTTGAGGCCCTGCGCGGGGAGATCAAGCGCATTTTCCGCACAGTCAGTGACGTTGACAGCCGGTATTTTTACCCCGTGAATGATGACACCCCGCTGGAGGGGACCTATGGCTGTCTGGTGATCACCGCCGACAAGGGACTGGCCGGCTCCTATAATCAAAACGCCATCCGGGAGGCCCAGCGGCTTTTGGAGCAGCATCCGGACACCAAGCTCTTTGTGGTGGGGGAATATGGGCGGCGCTTTTTTGCCCAGCGGAATATTCCCATTGAGCACAGCTTTCTCTATACAGCACAGAATCCTACCATGGCGCGGGCCAGGGAGATCAGCGCGCTGCTGCTGGACGGCTTCGACCGGGGAGAGCTGAAGGAAATATTTGTAATCTATACCGACATGGAGAGCGCCATGTCCTTCCAGGCCAGGGCTGCCCGGCTTCTGCCCTTCCACAGAAGCCATTTTGTCACCCCGCCGGGAGAGCGGGCGGTAACGGAGCCCTTCGAGTTTCTTCCAAGTGTAAAGCCGGTGCTGGACAACCTGATGCCCAGCTATGTGTCCGGATTTATCTACAGCGCCCTGATTGACAGCTTCTGCTGTGAACAAAATGCCCGTATGTCGGCCATGGACAGTGCAAATCAGAATGCGGAGAGCTTACTGGGGGAACTGTCCCTCCAGTTCAACCGGGTGCGGCAGTCAGCCATTACCCAGGAAATCACAGAGGTTTCTGCCGGGGCCAGAGCCCAACGTAAAAAGAAGGAGTGACAGGGGATTTGGAAAGAGGAATCATTGCACAGATATCCGGCCCCGTTGTGGATGTGGAGATTATGGAGGGGGAGCTCCCCCGGCTGCGGGAGGAGCTGACCGTTGAGCGGGATGGTGTGCTGCGGGTGATGGAGGTTGCCCAGCATATAGGGCACAACACGGTGCGGTGCATCATGCTCTCCCCCAGCGAGGGAATGGCCCGGGGACTGGCTGTGGACATTCCGGGCCACACCATCCAGGTGCCGGTGGGCAGAGCGACCCTTGGGCGGATGTTCAACGTACTGGGCCAGCCCATCGACGGAGAGGGTCCTCTGCCCGAGGGAACGCCGGTCCAGACTATTTACCGCCGCCCCCCCTCCTTTGAGGAGCAGAGCCCGGCCGTGGAAATTTTGGAGACGGGCATCAAGGTCATAGATCTGCTGGAGCCCTACCCCAGAGGGGGGAAAATCGGCCTGTTCGGCGGCGCCGGTGTGGGCAAGACGGTCTTGATCCAGGAGCTGATCCACAATGTTGCCATGGAGCATGGCGGCTACTCCATCTTCACCGGCGTGGGGGAGCGCAGCCGCGAGGGCAACGATTTGTGGCATGAGATGCGGGAGAGCGGCGTGTCCGATAAAACAGCCCTGATTTTTGGTCAAATGAACGAGTCCCCCGGTGTGCGGATGCGGGTGGCCCTGTCCGGTCTGACCATGGCGGAGTACTTCCGGGACCGGGAGCATAAGGACGTGCTGCTGTTTATTGACAATATCTTCCGCTTTGTCCAGGCGGGCAGCGAGGTTTCCACCCTCCTGGGGCGGATGCCCTCTGCCGTGGGCTATCAGCCCACCCTTGCCAATGAGATGGGGGAGCTGCAGGAGCGGATCGCCTCCACCAAGGCGGGTTCCGTCACCTCCGTCCAGGCGGTGTATGTCCCAGCTGACGACCTGACCGACCCGGCTACGGCCACTACCTTCGCCCATCTGGACGCCACTACGGTGCTCAGCCGGCGCATCTCGGAGCAGGGAATCTACCCGGCAGTGGACCCGCTGGCCTCCTCCTCCCGGATTCTGGAAGCCGATGTGGTGGGGGAGCGGCACTATAGAATTGCCCGGCAGGTCCAGGAAATTTTGCAGAAGTACCGGGAGCTTCAGGATATAATCGCCATTCTGGGCATGGACGAGCTCAGTGATGAGGACCGCAAGGTTGTGGCCCGGGCCCGGCGGCTTCAGCGATTCCTGGCTCAGCCCACCCATGTGGCGGAAAAGTTTACTGGGATTCCCGGCGTATATGTGCCGCTGAAGGCCACCCTGGAGAGCTTTGACGCCATCGTTTCCGGCGAACTGGACCAGTATCCGGAGGCCGCGTTTTATAACGTGGGTACCTGGCGGGACGCAGTGGAAAAGGCCCGGAAGCTGGAAGCGGGTGAGCTGTGATGGAGACCTTTCAGGTTCATATCCTGGCGGCGGACAAGACCTTTTACGAGGGCCCCTGTGAAAGTCTGGTTGTCCCTACCAGTGACGGGGAGCAGGGGATTCTGGCACACCACAGCGCCATGATCGCGGCGATACAGCCCGGCCTGCTGCGCTACCAGGTGCCGGGTCAGCCGGCCCGGCTGGCGGCTATCTCGCCCGGGATGGTGAAGGTGGAGAAAAATGATGTGCTGGTGCTGGTGGACTCTGTGGAGCGCCCGGAGGAGATCGACGCAGTCCGGGCCCAGCGGGAAGCGGACCAGGCGATGGAGGCCCTTTTGCAGAAAAAGAGCCGCCAGGAGCATCAGATCGCCCAGGCTACTCTGGCCCGGGCCGTGAACCGGCTGCGGGTAAAGGCCATAGGACCCAATAACTGAACCAGTTTGTTGTATGCAAAGTCCCCTGGCCTGCGCCAGGGGACTTTGCATACTGTCAGTGAGACTTGCTAGGAGCGTGAATTAATACCGCCGCACCACAGCCACCACTCTGCCGATAATTTCGGCATGGGTGCCGTCGATGGGCTCATACTCCGGATTTTCCGGCAGGAGCCAGATCTGGCTGTCCTTGTTCTGATAGGTCTTTATTGTGGCCTCGTCCTCAAAGAGAGCCACCACAATATCCCCGTTGTGAGCCTGCTGCTGGCGGTGAACCACCACCAGATCGCCGGGGAGAATGCCGGCGTTGAGCATAGACTCGCCCCGGACCCGCAGAGCGAAGTGCTCCCCGGACAGACCCTGGGTATCAAAGGTGAGGTAATCCTCAATACACTCCTGGGCCAGAATGGGAGAGCCAGCGGCCACATTGCCCACCACAGGAACCTGATTGGCGCGGGGGAGGGATTCCTCAGCCACTGGCCCCAAGGTGGCACCGGGCAGGGAGATGGCCCTGGTTTTTCCCTCAGCCTTGACGATTACACCGGCCTCTTCCAGGCCCTTCATATGGAAGTGGACAGTGGAGGGGGATTTGAGGCCCACAGCCGCCCCGATTTCCCGGACGGAGGGCGGATAACCATGTTCGTTGGTAAAGGATAGAATGAAGTCATAGACTTCCTGCTGTTTTCGAGTCAATTTGGCCATAGGGGGAGCTCCTTTCCGCGGCAGACGTCAAATTTACGTGCCATTGAGAAGATATTTTATATTATAGCACAAAATCTCCCTGCTGTCAAACTAATGTTCCATGTTTTTTGAAAAATATTTAAACAGCATCGGGCGGCCCCTCTCACAGGGACCGCCCGACAATCATATCTCACAGCGGAGGCATCTCAGGCATAGGCCTCTCCTCGTGGGAGGCGGCTACCAGCCGGGCGTCATAGAACCCGGCCCGGGCGGTATGGCGGTAGGGCAGCAGCCAAAGGGACAGGGGGACGGTGACCAGGGTGCTCAGGATCACCACCTGAGGGGAGTAGATTACCTCCATGCACGCCTGCAGCCATACGACGTTGAGGGTGACGAGAGCTTCGGGGGTGAGCAGACCGGACCGGTAGAGGAAGAAGAGGGTAACTCCGGCGGACAGGAGAAGGTTGATGAGCTCCCAGCCGATGAAGGAGAGCTCAAGCTTGAACAGCTCCATTTTCCATCCCCGCATCAGGGATGCGCTGCGGTAGATAGGAACGCTGGGGCCGTCGTCCGGCCGGTCAGCCAGCAGATAGGGGGACAGGGCGTAGCGCAGGGACAGAACAATCAGCGTGGCGACGAGTGCGGCTAGGTACAAAAAGAGTGCAGTCATGCCTACACCCGCCTGAACGCTGTTCAGCAGCATGAAGATAACCGGGATGGACAAAACCAGAGCGATGGGGAGATACCAGAGCATGATGCGGACAAAAATGCCCAGCTCCATCAAAAGGACCCGTCCGGCCACGGAGAAGCCCTGCATCAGCGAGTTAACGCCCGGGTCCAGCTGCCGGTACGCCCACAGAGCCCACAGGCACAGGCCAAACTGAACGACCGTGGTATACAGCATCAGCAGCAGCTGAAAGAAAGTCAGTGTGGCTTGGGTGTGGTGGATGGGGAGGAAGCTGAACAGCCAGGACACCCCAGTAGTCAGAGCCAGATAGGCCAAGGCAACAATCCAGAATTTAGGGTCAGTGAGAGCCATTCGCTCCCTGGCGCGGCGCTTCAGTTCTTTGCGGTCAATTTCCATGGGATAGTCTCCGATCTAATCTAAAAATAGGGAACAGTTTGAAGGAAAGAGCAGGGCGGGGTTCGCCCCGCCCTGGAAAATCGGGAATTACTGCCATTTGTCCATAACCTGTTTGATCTGTTCGGCCAGCTTGGCCAGGTCCTTGTTGGACCGGCCGCGGCTGCGGTTGACCAGATCGGCCAGGTCGCGGGACACGTCCTGGAGGCGCAGATAGGCGGCGGAGGGAATAGCGGCGCTGCCGGCGGTTTTCTTCACCTCCAGCACCACGCCCTTGGCCAGCATACAGTTGGTCATCAGGTCGTAGACCTCCTCATAGAGGGGGGCATGGGCGGGGATGCCGCGCTGGTTCAGGTCATTGGCGAACAGCTCGGTGACCTGGCTGTCGCCGTGGACGACAAAGACATGCTGAGGCTTGGGGAAGAAGTGCTCCACCCATTCCAGAAGGTGGTCCCGGTCGGCGTGGGAGCTCAGGCCCTTGAAATTGACAATTCGGGCCCGGACAGAGATGTCCTCACCAAAGAGCTTGACGGATTTGGCCCCTTCCAGCAGCCGGCGGCCCAAGGTGCCCTCTCCCTGATAGCCCACAAAGATCACGGCGCACTCGGGCCGCCAGAGATTGTGCTTCAGATGGTGGCGGATCCGGCCGGCGTCGCACATGCCGGAGGCAGAAATGATGATTTTTGGGGTCTTGTCGTCGTTCAGCGCCCGGGATTCCTCTGTGGACTGGGTGAGGGTGAGACCGGGGAAGGTGAACAGATTCTCTCCTCCCTGAATCACGGCAATGGCCTCCTCATCCAGGTAGCCATGGAGGTTGCCGGAGTATATTTTGGTGGCCTCCGTGGCCAGAGGAGAGTCTACATAGACCTTGAAGCTGGGCAGAGACTTGACCAGACCATCCCGCTTGATCTCCCGCAGGTAGTAGAGCAGCTCCTGGGTGCGGCCCACGGCAAAGGAGGGAATAATGATGTTGCCGCCCTTGGAGAAGACCTCGTCAATCAGCGCAGCAAGGGCCCCGGTGTAGCTCTCCGGAGGTTCATGGTTCCGGTCGCCGTAGGTGGATTCCATAACCACATAGTCGGCCTCGTCCACGAAGGACGGGTTCCGGATGATGGGTTGGGAAAGGTTTCCCAAGTCGCCGGAAAAGACAATTTTTTTGGTGACGCCGTTTTCTGTGGCCCAGATTTCCACGCAGGAGGAGCCAAGAAGGTGGCCCGCGTCCACAAAACGGACCTTTACCCCTTCACACAGGTCAAAGAGCCAGCCATACTCTACCGTCTCCAGCATGTGGATGGCCGCTTCCGCATCCATGAGGGTATACAGCGGCTCCACAGGGGGGAGGCCGGCGCGCTTGCCCTTCTGATTGTGCCAGTTGGCGTCTCCCTCCTGGATGTGGGCGGAGTCCCGGAGCATGACGGAGAGCAGCTGGGCGGTCAGGCCCGTGGTGAGAATGCGGCCGTTGAAGCCCTCCTTCACCAGCAGGGGCAGTCGGCCGGAGTGGTCAATGTGGGCGTGGGTGATGAGGACGTAGTCAATATAGTTGGGGGCAAAGTCCAAAATATTGTCGTCGTGTTCATCGCTGCCCTGCTGCAGGCCGCAGTCAATGAGAATCTTTTTGCCGCCTACCTCCAGACAGTGGCAGCTGCCAGTAACTGCATGGGCCGCGCCAAAGAATGTCAGTTTCATTAGGATAGCCTCCTTAACAGTATGTACAATTCAGGTGCTTGTCTCTATTGTACACCATCTGTGGGAGAAAAGCTACATCATTTTGTGAATAATGTGTAAGAAATAACAGCTCCCTCTGCCGGGGGAATCCTTCTATTTGCAGAAAAGAGCGGTGGAATCCTCCGGGTAAGTATACAGAGTCTCTACAGGAAATCCAATGCAGTCAAGCAGTCCCTGAAAAAATGCCTCCCGCTGTTTTCGCCCGTCGTCAGTGCCGGTATACACGATTTTGCCATCTTCTTTATAGTACCAGTAATATTTCACCAGAACGAAGTAATACAGGATATCGTTCCGTTCAGGAAATTCGTAGACCTCTTCGGCCGTACCCTGCTCCAGATGATAGTGCCGGTTCGGCATCAGCTCAAAATACCACATCCGCCCCTGCTCATTGCTCAAACGTCCCTCTTTTGCGCAGGAAAGCCCTATGCTCCATTCATACCACTTTTCG
>JAAVYL010000045.1 GCA_022791075.1 Lawsonibacter sp.
CCCTGGTCTACGCCATCGTGTGCTACCAGACCGCCTGGTTCAAGTGCCACTACCCCAAGGAGTATATGGCGGCGCTGCTCACCTCGGTGCTGGACTCCACGGAGAAGGTGGCTGAGTACATTGCCGAGTGCCGGGATATGGGGATACAGCTGCTTCCCCCCGACGTGAACCAGTCCGGGGCCGACTTCACCGAGGTGGAGGAGGGGATCCGGTTCGGTCTGGTGGCCCTGAAGGGGGTGGGGCGGAGCTTCATCGCCAATCTGCTGGCCGAGCGGGAGAAGGGCGGCCCCTTTGCCGGCTTTATGGATTTCTGCAGTCGGCTCTTCGACCAGGATATGAACCGGCGGGTGGCAGAGAGCCTGATCAAGTCCGGCGCCTTCGACACCATGGGCTGCCGCCGGTCCCAGCTGATGCAGGTCTACGGCCAGGTGCTGGACGGCATTGCCGCCGCCCGAAAGAGGAATGTGGAGGGCCAGCTGGATCTCTTCGGCTTTGGCGGAGAGGAGGAGAGCGCCCCGCTGCCCGCGCTGGTCCTCCCGGACCTGCCTGAGTACACCCCCCAGGAGCTTATGACCATGGAGAAGGAGACCACCGGCCTGTATTTGTCCGGCCACCCCATGGACCAGTACCGGGAGCTGGCCAGACAGTATGGGGCGGTGACCATCGGCTCCATTCTGACCGACTTTGAACGGGAGGACGGCCCGAAGGAGTATCGGGACGACCAGCGGGTGTCCATCGCCGGAGTGATCTCCACCTACCGCACCCGAACCACCCGAAACAATACCCTGATGGCCTATGTGAATCTGGAGGACGACACCGCCTCCATGGAGCTGCTGTGCTTTTCCCGGGTCCTCAATGAGAGCGGCAGCCTTATTCGGGAGAACAGCGCCATTCTGGCCGCCGGAAAAATATCGGTGCGGGAGGACAAAGCGCCCCAGCTGATGGTGGATTCCATCCGTCCGCTGGGCGGTCTGGACCAGTCGAAGGGAGGAGAGACCCTGTATCTCCGCCTGCCCAGCCGGGAGGACCCGCGCCTGCGGAAGGTGCGGCTGGCGCTGTCCTTTTTCCCCGGGGAAAGTCAGGTGGTGCTCTACTTTGAGGACTGCAAAAAGCGGGTGGGGTCCCGCTGCGAGATACACCAGGCGCTGCTCAAGGAGCTGACCCAGCGCCTGGGGGAGGAGAATGTGGTGGTGAAGTGACCGCCTGTGAGAGGGAGGCGAGCGTGTGGGGCTGTTTAGCTGCCTGCGGGAATTCAATACGTCCTCCGTGCTGCTGCGGCTGACGTTGGCGGCGCTGTGCGGCGGGCTGATCGGAATCAACCGGGAACACAAGCGGCGGCCGGCCGGCTTCCGTACCTATATGCTGGTGTGTCTGGGCGCGGCGCTGACCATGGTTCTGGGACAGTATCAGCACATGATGTTCAGCACCGTGTGGCTGGAGGCGCAGCTGGAGGTAGAGACGGCCACCGACGTGACCCGCTTTGGGGCCCAGGTCATCAACGGAATCGGATTTCTGGGCACCGGCACCATCCTGATTACAGAACAGCGGGAGGTGAAGGGCCTGACCACGGCGGCAGGGCTGTGGGCGTCGGCCTGTATGGGGCTGGCCATTGGAGCGGGGTTCTATGAGGGGATGCTGCTGGGCTTTCTGGCCATTTTCCTGAGCATCAAGTTTTTGCCCTATGTTGAGGGCTTCCTGATGGCCCGCTCCCGGAATATGAATCTGTATGTGGAGCTCACCTCTCTGGAGCGGATGAAGGATTTTATTCAGCTGATGAAGGGGAAGGGGATCCAAATTTATGATGTGGAGATGGACCGCCGGAGCGGTGCCCAGGAGCAAAGCGCCCCCAGCGTGATCTTTTACCTCCATCTGCCTAAATACCAGTCCCATACCCGGCTGCTGACCGAGCTGTCCTACAGTGCGGATGTGCGGACCATTGATGAGATATAGGGGGTTGGGGTGTGTTCAGTTTTTTAAACTTTTTGCGTCAGCCCGACCTGCTGGGCATGACGGTACGGGTGCTTCTGGCGCTGCTGTGTGGCGGGGCGATTGGCATGGAGCGGACGGAAAAGCGCCGCCCCGCCGGCTTTCGCACCCACATCCTCATCTGTCTGGGGGCCACCATGACCACTGCCACCAGTCAATATCTGTATATTGTCATGAACTACCCCATCAGCGTCAGCCGCATGGGGGCCCAGGTGATTGCAGGAGTCAGCTTTATCGGCGCGGGCGCCATTATGATGACCAAATGGAGGCGGGTCAGGGGACTGACCACTGCCGCCGGGCTGTGGGTGGTGGCGGTTGTGGGGCTGTGCTGCGGCGCTGCCTTTTATGAGGGAGCTGTTTATACCACTGTCCTGGTGCTGGTGGCGGAGGTGTTTTTTTCCAGACTGGAGTACCGTCTTCTCCGGGATACCCGGGAGTTCAACATCTACACAGAGTATGTCAGGCCCTCCTGTCTGGAGGATATTGTGTCCAGATGCCATGTGATGGGGGTGAAAATTGTGGACCTGGAGATCACCCGGAAGAGTGACGGAAGCGGCAGCTCCAGCGCCGTGCTGGTCCTGCACTCACGGCAGGGGGCGGATAAGGAGGAAATCCTTCAGAATCTGGCCGGAGTGGAGGGAGTGATTGCCGCAATCGAGGCTTGAGGGAAAGAAATCGTTAAGATTTTAACTTGTGCAAGTGTTGTCAACAAAAAATTCAGAATTCTGTTGCGTATTTTCTTCTCATGTAGTATAATGTCCGTGGTCGAAAAGCCCCAGGGCTTTTTCTGTCCTCCTGACAGAGGACAGAAGGGACCTTCAGGGCAGCTTGAACGGCCAAATCTCAAATTTAAAGGAGAAAAAAGATGAAAAGAGTATTTGCGGCAATGCTGAGCGCGGCGCTCATGCTGTCCATGCTGGCCGGCTGCGGCAGCGGCGACAAGGGCGGTACCTCCAACCCTGGCGGCAGCAATCCTGGAGCCTCCGGCTCCGGCTCCAAGCAGGAAACCCCCAACCGGGGAAATGTGATTCTGACTTTCGGCACCGCTGATACAGGCGGCTCCATGTACCCTGCCGGCGCCGCACTGTCTCAGGTGTGGAACAACAACATTCAGGGGATGAAGTGCAACACCCAGACCTCCACAGGTTCTTTCCAGAATGTTCAGGACGTGGCCGCCGGCGAGGTAGACGTGGGCGTGGCCACTGCCGACGTGGTGCTCAACGGCTACAGCGGCCAGGGCAAGTTTGAGACCGCCCTGGACAATATTCGTGTCATCGGCGCTGTCTACACCTCCGTGTCCAGCCCTGTGGCCCTGAAGAGCTCCGGTATGGAGTATGTCCACGACCTGCTGGGCAAGCGGGTGGCCGTGGGCCCTGCCGCCTCCGCCACTGAGAACTCCACCCTGGACGCTTTCAAGGTTATGGGAATTGATTCCACCAACACCAGCCTGGAGAATCTGGGCCTGGGCGACGGCGCCGACGCCGTGGGAGATAACATCCTGGACGCCGCCTTCGGGTTCGCCGGTCTGCCCATCGGCGGTCAGCTGAACCTGGCTGCCACCAAGGAGATCGTGGTTCTGGACTACACCCAGGAGGAGATTGATGCGATCCTGGCCGGCAACGCTGCCTACATCCAGTCCACCATCCCCGCCGGTACCTACACCGGCCAGGACAAGGAGACCAAGACCTTTGGCGTGAAGTGCCTGGTCATTGTCAGTGCTGACATGGACGAGAGCCTGGTCTATGACATGTGCAAGGTCATGAACGAGAACTCCGCCGACCTGGCTGCCGGCAACGCCCTGCTCAGCTCCATGACGGATCCCTCCTTCCTGTGCACCGAGATGCCCATCCCCCTGCACGACGGTGCTGTGAAGTACTACACCGAGCAGGGTCTCATCAAGTAAAAAATATCTGACAGCGTTCGCGTAATTCTTGCCTGTGAAAGCGCCAGAGCCGGAGCTGACACGGTCAGCTCCGGCTCCGCTTTTGGAAAAGGAAAGATTGACATTTGGGAGAAAGGACGTAATCAATGGCTGAGAAAGAATACAAGGAAATAGACGTTGCCTCTCTGGACAGTGAGCTGGCTGCGGCCAGAACCCTGGAAGAGGGCAAGGGCAACCTCTATATAAAGATCGCCGCTGTGGTGGCGTTCTTTATGACGGCCTTCCACATTTTCACCGGTCTGCGGGGCCTGTTCGACTATGTAACTCAGCGGGGCATCCATCTGTGCTTTGCCCTGACGCTGATTCTGCTGACCCAGCCCCTGTATAAGCATGTCTTTAAGGATAAATTTGCCGGGAACAAGGCGTTCCGGGTGCTTTGCCGCATAATCGACATTGCCCTGATTGTGCTGTCCTGGGTGGCCTGGCGGATGGCTCAGGACGAGGTTCATCACCTGGCCGACCGGCTGAGCAAAACCACCTGGATGGCCACCTTTGCAGGTGCGGTGCTGGTCATCGTTACCCTGGAGTGCGCCCGGCGTGTTTTGGGCTATATCATGCCTGTGCTGGCCCTGATTTTTGTGGCCTATGCCCTGGCAGGACCCCATCTGCCCCTGGCCATCGCCCATCGGGGCTATTCCCTGGAACGGATCTGCAAGTTCCTGGCAACCGACCTGGACGGCCTGTTCGGCAATACAATGAGCGTGTCGGCCTCGGTTATCTTTATGTTCGTCATGTTCGGCTCCTTCCTGGAGACGTCGGGCTGCTCGGACTTTATCAACAACATTGCCATCTCCCTCACGGGTAAAATCAAGAGCGGTCCCGCTCTGTCCGCCGTGGTGGCCTCCGGACTGATGGGCTCCATCAACGGCTCCGCCGTGGCCAACGTGGTGGGCACCGGCACCTTTACCATCCCCCTGATGAAGTCCCGGGGCTATAAGGCCCCCTTCGCCGGCGGCGTGGAGTCCGTGGCCTCGACCGGAGGTCAGATTCTGCCCCCGGTTATGGGCTCGGGCGCGTTCCTGATGGTGGCCTTTACGGGAGAAACCTATATCAACATCGTGATTGCGGCAGTGATTCCGGCCCTGCTGTACTACTGGGGCTGTGCCGCCGCCGTGATCTCCCAGTCTGAGCTGGCCAATGTGACCATGATGGACCCCAAGGACATCCCCAAGAGCCGGGATGTGCTGAAGAGCGGATGGATCTATCTGCTGATTCTGGGTGTGCTGCTGTACTGCCTGCTGGTGGCTCAGTACTCCCCCCTGTACTCCGCCCTTTGGGCCACCTTTGCCGTGCCTGTGGTGATGCTCTTTGACAGAGAGAAACGCTTTACCCTGCGGGACATTATTCCTGCAATGGTGAAGTCTGCGTTCGGCGCGATCTCCATTGTCATTGGCTGCGCCTGCGCCGGTATCGTGGTGGGCATGGTCTCCCTCACTGGTATTGGAGTGGTCTTTGGCGATATGATGATTCAGGCGGCCCACAGTATGCTGTTCCCCTCGCTGGTGTTCACCGCCATCACCTGTATCATCCTGGGCATGGGCCTGCCCACCACGGCGGCCTACGTCATCGCCTCCTCCATCCTGGCCCCCTCCCTGATCAAGCTGGGCCTGTCCCCCCTCACCTCCCACCTGTTTGTCTTCTACTTCGCCTGCCTGTCCGCCATTACGCCTCCTGTGGCCCTGGCGGCCTACGCCGGCGCCGGCATTGCCAAGTGCAGTCCCATGACAACGGCAGTGGAGGCCTGTAAGCTGGGCTTCGCCGGGTTTATCGTCCCCTTCGCTTTCTGCTACAACAAGGCGATGATGATGCAGGGGAAGCCGTGGGAGATTGTCACTGTATTTATCAGCGCGTTTATCGGGGTTACCATTATGTCCGCGGGATTCCAGGGCTGGCTGCTGTGGCGGCTGAATATCCTGCAGCGGATTATTTTCGTGGCTGGCGGTATGCTGATGTTTGTACCCGGCACAGTCACCGATGTGGCCGGTCTGGTTCTCATTCTGCTGATGCTGGGCATCAACATGAAAAAATGGAGAAAGGGCAAGGCCATTGCCTGAATAAAAAATTGCCGGTCCAGGCGGACCGGCAATTTTTTTGTCTATCGGGTCAGCAGGGCCAGATTGTCATCGCTGGCGAAATTGGAGAAGCTGTAGAGGACGACGACTGTGTCAATATTGTGTTCCTCCACATAGCTCTTGATGCTGATCATGTTGTAGCGCAGGTCGAACAGGTGGACCTCTGAAAAACGCTCAGTAAGGAATGGGGCCAGGGAGTCGGCGTAGGAATCCCGGATGACCAGCACCTTCGGGGCATCAGTGTGTGCCGTTTCAATGACGCACAGGGGCTGGTTGCCTCCCAGGAAGTAGGCGTATTTATCCTTGACCTCCAGCTTGCTGTCCACATAGAGGCTGCCCTCCTCGGGGGCTCCGTTGGGGTAGGCAGTCACCTTGACGCCCTCGTCTGGAACGTAGGTATCAATCTGATCGGGGGGGAGCCAGCGTACCCCGGAGGTGGAGAAGCTGGTGCCGTAGAATTGATCGGTAACGGTGGTCTTTTGATAGCTGTTCAGGTCCAGCGGTTCCAGACCCATAGCCTCCAAAATGGCATTGGCCCCGTAGTATGCCCCCAGGCTGGTCCAATGGTGGTCGGTGCGGTAGTAGATATCCTCACCGCTGTGGGGAGCCAGGGCCCCGTACAGGTCGATGGTGTTGGCCCCGGTGAAGAAGTACAGCTGCTCGATGATGGACCTCTCGTCGGCAGTGGGTGCGCCCTTGGGCAGACGGTCCTTCCAGATGTCAGCGGCGGAGGGGATGAGGCCGAAGTAAACCGGGACGGAGACGTTGCTTGCCAGAGTGTCTACATAGCCCACTTTCTTGTCCAGCTCCGCCGGATCAGGGGTCTCTACCCGATTAATCAAGGTGTCCTGAGACCCAAAGTACACCCCGTTGTTCTCCTTCTTACCGGACAGCCGCTCGCTCCAGGCCTTGGCAGCCACCCAGAAGTCCCGGCCCACGATGTGGTCGGAGACGTAGTCCTCAGCGTCCTTCATAAAGGTGCCGTCGCTGAGACTTTCCACAGACAGCTTGGGCGGCTTTTGGAGGTAACGGTTTTCCAGGGAGGAGAAGCTCTTGTCCGGCAGCAGCAGGCTGATGACGGTCACCCCGCCGATGAAGGCACAGAACAGGGCGGTTAGAAATACACTGAATTTTTTCGACATGCTCTTGCCTCCTTAAAAGTTGAAGTAGAGGAAGGGGTTATAGGTGCTGGCTACCAGATAGGCGGTGCAGATCAGCAGTCCCCCGGCCACCAGGACGGTACACATCGCGTACTGGGCCTTTTGGCCCATACTGCGGTAAACTGTCCGGCCCAGGGGGGTGGAGGACACGGCGGCCAGGCACAGGATGGGCAGGTAACTGCTCAGAAAATAGCCGAAGGTTCCATCCGCAAGGGGGACGCCTCCTAGGCCGAACATGACCTTGAGGTAGCCGCCCAGGTGGGACAAATCCTCAATGGCGAAGATGGCCCAGCTCACCATCACCAGCGCCAGGGTGTACACATGTCCCACCACGGCCGGGGCATTCTCCAGGGGCTTGAGGAGAACAAATTTCTCCAGCATCAGCAGAGCAAAGAAGTACAGCCCCCAGAACAGGAAGGTCCAGTTGGCCCCGTGCCAGATGCC
>JAAVYL010000046.1 GCA_022791075.1 Lawsonibacter sp.
GAAGACCGGGGCCAAGGTCCGGGGCATCGAGCTCAGCCTGCTCCAGCGCTGCGGCGCTCACGTCGCCTCCCGCACTGACATCGACGAGTCCTTCCTGGCCGGCAAGACCGCCGTGGAGGCCGCCGTGGCCGGCGAGACCGACAAGATGGTGGGCTTTGTGTGCTCCCGCGAGGGCGGCAAGTACGTCTGTCAGACCAAGCTGTTCAATCTGTCCGAGGTGGCCAACTTTGAGAAGAAGGTCCCCCTGGAGTGGATCAACGCCGACCACAACGGCGTCACCCAGGCCTTTATCGACTACGCCCTGCCCCTCATTCAGGGCGACGCCAAGGCCCCCACTGAGAACGCCCTCCCCCGCTTCGCCCGCCTGAAGAAGGTCCTGGCCAAGTAAATCACGTAGCGAAGGCCCGCCCCATTGGGGCGGGCCTGTACTATTTAAAAAAATACTTGAAATTCATTTTAATTGCCTATATTATCAACTTATCTGGCCAGAAAATAAATATAATTGGGAGGCAATTCATTTGAAAATTGAGACATTTCAGAGCATTACCATAGCTTATATGCGCCGCATTGGGGCATACGGGCCCGAAAATCGTCAGCTAATGGACAATTTGAAGGCTTTTTTAGCGCAGCACGGCCTGTTTCACGAGAAAAGCACCATATTAGGTATTCCGCTGGATGACCCGACTATCACACCGGCAGAACAATTAAGATATGATGTTGGCCTGATCGTCCCTGCACATGCGGCCATTCCCCTGCCCACCCGTAGCATCGACGACGGAACATACGCTGTTCTTGAAGTTCAGCATACACAGCAGGGCGTATCATCCTTTTGGCAAAATATTGGGAATCTCACCTTGTTCATAGACAATACAAAACCGATCATTGAACGCTATTCTTCCCCAAAAATCGCGGAGCATTTATGCGAGTTTTGTATCCCAATCATTCGTTAAAGAAGCCCAGTCCAAGGCGGGCATATTTTATTCCTTGGAAAGAGCTGAAATATATTGTTCAAGGATAAATTCGATCTGTTTGGCGGTTGAGCGTTTATTCTTTTCTGCTTCAACCTTTATTTTTTCTAACAACTCAGAATTGATCCGCATAGTAAACCGCGTCTGGTCGTCTCGGGTATAGGGGTCGCTGTTCTTCATAGAGAAAGCCTCCTTTTAACGCCATTATGACACCAAAAGGAAAAAAAGTAAAGGCATCTTATTGACACCAAAAGCAAGACGTGGTAATATATCTTAGAAAGGTGGTGTCAATCATATGACATATCAGGAATTTCTTGTAGACATGGAAGAGCCTATTAAGCGGATCACCGATGGAATCAACGCTGTTGGCATTATGACGATGGGGTTGGCACAGGTCAAAGACCCTTATGCAGACGGATTCTATGCGATTTGGAACTACTTGGTCGATGCCGAACAAGATCTTCAAACACAGCTTACAGCTTGCCAAAACGCAGAAATGGACTAATCAAAAAAATTCAGCTGCCGGTCCCCATATCCCCGTGTTGCGGCGGAGACGATGTATTTCATCTCGTACAGCAGGCCCAGCTCCCGGCACCGGCCGGAAAACAGCTCCCACAGTTCCTTGGCCCTGGGGCTGGAGCAGTAGTAGCGGGAGCCAAACCGCTTGCGGTACCTCTCCCCCATCCCAGGAAAGGTCCGGTCCAGGCCGTTAAGGAAATATTCCCGCTGGCCGTCCCGCATGGTGACCCCGAAAGCGGCATAGACGAACCTGGCCCCTGCCCGGGCGGCGCTGTCCACCACTGACAGCACGTTTTCCGCCGAATCCTCTATAAAGGGCAGGACAGGCATGAGGAGCACACCGGAAAACACCCCCGCTCTGGACAGCTCCTCCAGCGCCTTGAGACGGCGGCTGGGCGGGGGCGCATGGGGCTCGAGCTTTGCCGCCAGGGCGTCGTCGGCGGTGGTGACGGTGAGCTTGCAGATCACCGGGGAGTGCTCCTGAATCAGCCGGTACAGATCGATATCTCGGATAATCAAATCGCTTTTGGTGGCCGCCGCCACCCCGCACTGGTAGGCATCGATGAGCTCCAGGGCGTGGCGGGTAAGCCGGAGCTCCTCCTCAAAGGGGTTATAGGGGTCGCTCATGGAGCCCATGGTGATAAAGGCGGGCTTCGCCTTCCGGGCCAGGTCGTCCCGGAGCAGGCGCAGGGCGTCCGCCTTGGCCTTTACCCGGTCGAAGTCCGGATTCTGATAGCAGGAGCTGCGGCTGTCGCAGTAGAGACAGCCGTGACAGCAGCCACGATAGAGGTTCAGGGTGTGGTCGGTGCCGAACCATTCCGTGGAGTTGCTCCGGTGGAGCAGATGCTTGGCGGGGATATAGTCCATCACCACAGCTGATAGTGTTCAGAGACCATAAACGCCCGGGACATCATCAGATCCTCCACCTTGCTGCCGCTGTTAAGGGCGTTGTTCAGGCCGTGGAACATGGCGCTGGTACCCACAATGGACATGATCTGGTCCTTGGTGGGCCCGTCCTCGTGAAAATGGTCCATGATGGCGCTGTAGACCGGGGCCCAGGCCCGGCACTGGGTAAACCAGACCGAGGTCTGCCCTGCCCCTTTCCGGCTGATGCTGAACTGGCTGGTGACCTTCACCTGGGGCCAGATGACCTGGGCCGTCAGCTCGGGCAGGAAGCCGAATACGTCCTCCGCCAGGGATGGGTCCGGGGAGCAGCGGTCCAGCTTCTCCGGGATTTTGTCATACTCCGTCCCGTCCTCAAAGAGGCGGATAGCCTGACGGGTCAAGTCCCTGGCCTGGTCCCAGGTGTAGGGGCAGGCGGGGCTGGTATCCCCGTTCTGAACCAAGACAATATACTGCTTGGCGGATCTCACGGGCATTCCATCCAAAGGCCACTCTTTTGCGATTTTGACCAGAGCTTCGGTCAGCTCCGGAACCACCCAGCCGTTGATCCGTACCTCACATGAGGTGTCGCCGCCATTGATGTGGGCCATGTAGAGCTTCACCCAGTAGACCTTCTGGGTGCCCAGGCAGCTGAGCACCGCCTGTTCCATCCGGCTCCACAGGTCCCGCCGTTCCGGCGGCTCCTGGGCATTGATGAGCAACACGCCGGACACGCTGGCTTTAAAGCGGTGGCTCCGCCCCCAGAGCTCCACAGGAGCTGTTTCCGTCCCCTCGCCCCGCAGGGCAGGGAGAAGGGCGTCCAGTACCGAGTCCGCAATCTGCCGGGCGGCAAACCGGGCCTTTTCCCCGTCACTCTCCTTGACGCCGGCAGTGGACTCCACCAGAGGACCAAAAAAGTCTGGGTGCTCCAAAATGGCCTCCATGCGGAACTGCGGGCCGTCTAAGTCGGGAAAGGTCACCCGCATGGTGAGACCGCCGCTGTCAGGAAACCGCAGCTTCTCCCCCTCCAGCACCGCCCCCGGCACCAGCTCTGCCACATGGCGCAAAACCTGCTCCTCCAGAGGAACGCCGGCCTCCGCCGCTGGCTGAACCGACTGAGCCGCAGGGGCTTCCTTTTTTCTGAACCATCCGAACATATGTAACACCTGATTTCTGCTTGATATAGAAGGAAATGCTGCTCATTTTATGCGTTCCCTTGCATCAGCTTTTTGTACATTGTACCAGCTCCAGCAAAATTTGTCAAGAAAAACCGGAACATAAGTTTGACTTTTCGATTCCGCTGATGTATAATAGCCGTAAAGGGGGCAGAGGGATGGACCGGGTCATTTTTCACTGCGATTTGAACAGCTTTTATGCCTCAGTGGAGCTGCTGTCCCATCCGGAACTGCGCCATTTACCTGTGGCTGTCTGCGGCGATCCGGCCAGCCGTCACGGCATTATTTTGGCCAAGAATGAGCCGGCCAAAGCCTTCCAGGTGAAGACGGCGGAGACCATCTGGCAGGCCAAGAAAAAATGTCCCAATCTGGTTCTCCTCCCTGCTCACCACGGGTTGTATCAGGATTTTTCCAGACAGGTCAACGCCTTGTACCAGGAGTACACCGACCTGGTGGAGCCCTTCGGCATTGACGAGAGCTGGCTGGACGTCACCGGTACCCTCCATCTCTTTGGCGGGAATCCGCGAGTCCTAGCCGACCGCCTGCGGGAGGAGGTACGCCGCCGTTTTGCTCTGACCATCTCAGTGGGAGTGTCCTTTAATAAGGTATTCGCCAAGCTGGGCAGCGACTATAAAAAGCCAGACGCTACCACCGTCATCACCCGGGAAAACTTCCGTCAGATGGTTTGGCCGCTCCCGGTCAACGATCTGCTCTATGTAGGGCGGGCGGCCTCCCAAACCTTCCAGAGATTTGGAATCCGCACCATTGGCGATTTGGCTGCCTTCAGCCGGGAACAACTGTTTGCCCTGCTGGGCAAAAACGGCGCTCAGCTCCACGACTATGCCAGCGGTGCCGACCGTTCCCCTGTGGCCCCTGCCGAGCAGTATACACCCCCAAAATCCATCGGAAACGGATATACTTTCCCCAAAAACCTCCAGGGCCGGGAGGAAATCAGGGCGGGGATTGCCCAGCTGGCCGACCAGGTAGCCGTCCGTCTGCGCAGACACGCCATGAAATGTCAAGGAGTTTCCCTTGCCATTCGGGATCCCAGCTTTCGGGATATCAGCCGCCAGACCAGACTGGATCCACCCACAGATCTGGCCCGGGAGCTGACTCAGGCGGCAGCGGAGCTGGCAGACAGCTGCTGGAATATGTCCAGTCCGGTGCGGGCTCTGACAGTAACCGCTATCTACCTCCTCCCGACCGAAGAAGCCGGGGCCCAGCTGGATCTCTTCTCCGCTGGGCAGGATGTTAAGCGTCAGCGGCTGGAACGGCTGGAGGGGACAATGGATGCCATCCGGGCCAAGTATGGCCCCGGAGCCATCGCTCCCGCCTCCGCCCCCCGGGACCCGGCCCAGGAGCGCCACGCACCGCCGCCCGGCGGCGGCCGATAATGAGGCTCTATTATTCCCCGAAGGAAGAGAACTGAGGGAAAGCTGTGTAAGAGACTTCATTTTTTCAACGCCAGTTGCTATTGCGGTCTTCTTCATTGCGGTACTATTCAAAAAGCATACATAAGCTAAAAACACAACCGCATATTCTGGGGTATGGAGGTGCTGCCCATGCCCCTGTCTTTTTTTGACTTTTTAGGTCAGCTGAGCGAAAATCCCGCTCTGTTTGGCACGGTTCTGCTCACATTGGCCGTTTTGCTGGTCAACGGCTGGACCGACGCCCCGAACGCTATTGCCGGAGCTGTGGTGACAGGGGCTCTCCCCTTCCGTCCTGCAGTGCTGCTGGCGGCGGTGTGCAATTTTATGGGGGTGCTGTGTGTCACCTCGGTAAACGCATCTGTAGCGGAGACGGTCTATTCCATTGCTTCATTTGGCGGCGGACCGGGGGCCGCTCTCACCGCCCTGTGTGCCGCTATGACGGCGATTGTTCTGTGGGCGGGGGCGGCCTGGTGCTTTGGTATCCCCACCAGCGAGAGCCATGCCCTGGTGGCCGGAATCTCCGGCGCAGCGGTTGCCCTGGAGGGCTCCCTCTCCTGTATCCGCTGGGACTGCTGGGCCAAGGTTGGCCTGGGTCTGATTCTGTCTGCCGCAGCCGGTTTTTGGGTGGGACGCCTCGTCTACATACGGATTCTACCTGTAAAGGTATCTCCCAATACACTCCGTGCCGCACAGCTGCCTGGGGCAGCTGCGGCCGCCTTTCTTCACGGAGCTCAGGATGGGCAGAAGTTTATCGGAGTGTTTCTCCTGGGCACAGCTCTGGCCCAGGGGCGGGCCGACGAGAGCACCTTTATTATCCCCTTGTGGCTCATGGGACTGTGCGCCCTGTTTATGGCGCTGGGTACTCTTATGGGCGGGAGACGCATCATCAACACTGTGGGTCGGGAGATGGTGACCTTGGGGCCCCGGGAGGGACTGGCTGCCGACCTGGGCAGTATTGCCTGCCTGCTGGGAGCCACTCTGCTGGGCCTGCCTGTCTCTACTACGCACACCCGCACCTGTGCCCTTCTGGGGGTGGGCGCTGCCGCCGGAGGCCTTGCCGATTGGAGGACGGCCGGTAAAATCGCCCTGGCCTGGGTACTCACCTTCCCCGGCTGTATGGCCATCGGGTACTGGACAGCAAGGATATTTTTGTCTGTGTAGGCCCCAGGCGCTGTAACGGCACAGAGCGCACCCCTGTCTGTCCCGCGGCATAGCCTAATCTGGAAGCAACCGTACAGGAACATACCTGCGAGTCTTTCAGAAAGGGTTCTTACATCGTGTTACAGGCACTTACTTGGGCCGCCGGAGGCACAGGCTTCACCGCGCTGATGACCGCTGCCGGGGCCGCCGTGGTTTTTTTGTTTCAAAGGAAGAATTCTCTCACTCTTCAGCGGGTGATGCTGGGCTTTGCAGCGGGGGTGATGATTGCGGCCAGCATGTGGTCACTGCTTATCCCCGCCATTGAAAAAGCGGAGGAATTGGGGCAGGAGGGCTGGCTGCCCGCCGCAGGGGGCTCTATACTGGGAATCGTTTTTCTGCTGCTGATGGACTACCTCCTCCCTCACTTTGGACCGGAGTCCTTCCATCGGGGGGCCTCCCCCAGCCGTACTGCCCTGCTGGTGCTGGCCGTCACCCTGCACAACATCCCGGAGGGTATGGCGGTGGGCGTCTCCTTTGCCCTGGCCGCGCAGAACGGCGACACTGCCCTGCTCACCGCCTCTACAGCTCTGGCCGTGGGGATTGGCATTCAGAACTTCCCGGAGGGCGCGGCTATCTCCCTGCCTCTGTTTCAGGAGGGAATGGGAAAGGGCAAGGCTTTCCTCATTGGGGCCGCCTCCGGGCTGGTGGAGCCCATTTTTGCTCTGCTTACCGTACTGGTTGCCGGAACGGTTCAGCTGGTCCTTCCGTGGCTGCTGTCCTTTGCGGCCGGGGCTATGCTCTATGTTGTTGTGGAAGAGCTTATCCCTGAGGCCAACCTGTCCCAGGGAGGGCACTCGGGCACCCTGGGCGTTATGGCGGGATTTCTGATTATGATGATCCTGGATGTGGCCCTCGGCTGACATAAAAAAGCTCCTCAAGGGTGTTGGTTGAAAAGCTCTGTCGGGGCGCATGATATGCGCCCCGACAAAAATTTCTTATCTTAATGCCCTGTCATGGGGCTTTTTACATCTCTTTACGGATTTGCCGCAGTGCGTTTTTCTCCAGACGGGAGACCTGTGCCTGTGAGATGCCAATTTCGGCGGATACCTCCATCTGAGTTTTGCCCTGGAAAAAGCGCATGGAGAGAATTTTCCGCTCCCGCTCCGTCAGGTGGCCCACAGCCTCCTTCAGGGCAATGCGCTCCACCCACATCTCATCATTATTTTTGGTGTCTTTCACCTGGTCCATGACGCAGATGGTGTCCCCGCTGTCAGAGTACACCGGCTCATAGAGGGAGACCGGCTCCAAAATCGAGTCCAGCGCAAAGACCACGTCCTCCCGCTTGATACCCAGAATGCTGGCGATCTCATCCACAGAGGGCTCCTTCTGGTGCTGCGCCATATAGGCCTCCTTGGCCTGAAGGACCTTGTAGGCGGTATCCCGCATAGCTCGAGACACCCGCATGGTGCTGTTGTCCCGGAGATAACGGCGTATCTCCCCCACAATCATGGGTACGCCGTAGGTGGAGAACTTTACGTCCAAATCGGTATTAAAATTGTCAATCGCCTTGATGAGGCCGATACATCCCACCTGAAACAGGTCGTCGGCGTTCTCCCCCCGGTTGGCAAACCGCTGGATGACAGACAGCACCAGCCGCAGGTTGCCGGCAATCAGCTCCTCCCGGGCCTGCATATCTCCCTCTTTAACCCGCAAAAGAAGCGCCTGAGTCTCGCTGCTTTTCAGTACCTTCAGTTTGGCTGTGTTCACCCCACAAATATCCACCTTGCGCTGCATGTAAAAGACCTCCCGCCCCGATGATACTATTTCCAGTATCTCCGAAGGGAGGTCTTTCATACGGCTCCAGGCTGCGCTAAATTTTTTATTGTCAGACCGTTTTCGATGGATTTTTGGCGCTGAAACAGCTTTGCTCTTCAGCCTCAGGTCTCTTTAATCCTCCGTTTTTTCAGCCGCAGGAGCAGCACTCCAGTAACTGCAGCCACTCCGGCAACGGAAAGGGCAGCAATCAGAAGGGCCGGCGGCCCGGCGGTGACTGTGGCGCTCCCCCGCAGCTGGGCCGGAGAGGGGGCATTGGGAACAATCCCGGTATTCAGCTCCGGGTTCATAGGGTCGTCCAGACAGATCCAGCTGTTGCGCCATCCCATATAATAGCCAACATAGCCCCAACGCAAGCCATTTTCGTCGGTGTATAGCTGGCTGAACATTTCATTGAAGGGTTGATAGTCCAGGCTTTCCTTCAGGACTGTGCCGGACGGGCCGTTGGGGTATCTGTAGCACACAGCCTCATGGAAATCCACTGAGACCAGCTCCGTCTCTGTGAGCTCCCCGGCGTGATCCTGGATAAACTGCTGGCTATCATAAATCAGGGACAGGTCGTCCATGGGCACCCAGCCCTCCAGGGAGCTATCGCCTGCCCCGTACAGATAGCCCCAGGAGATGTCGGCTCCCTCCCAGGTAAACTGGATTGTACACTGTGTGCCATTGTCCAGCGTCCCCTTCCCCATGCCGCCGGGGGCAGTGAAGATGGTCACCGTGCCATCGTACCCCGCCAGACTGTACCTGCGGTCCACATAAGTGCATTCGTCCCGGTGCTTCTCAAAAAAGGAGTCGTTGGGTTCCCAGATGATATCCGCGGAGACAGGAACAGTCAGGGACAGGATGGACAGTAGAGCCAGAAGCAGGGATGTGAGCTTTTGTTTCATGTGTAACACCTCATTTCTTATTCATAAATCTGTATTATAGAAGAAATCCTGTCAGAAAGGAGAGTCCGTTTGCCCACAGGGAAAAGACCCAGGGGCGGGTGATTTGGCTCCTCCGCTGATAGATCATCCCCTCTGTGAGCATGGCGCACAGCTCCAGTGCCAGGGTTACAGCCGCCAGGAAGCTGGGCAGGTACCAGGCGGCGGTGTGGTGACACAGAACCACGACCGGGTTGGTCAGCAGGTTGGCCAGCACCACTGCGGGCCAGTCCCGCCGCTCCACCCCCCACATCAGGGCAAGGGTCAGTTCCAGAACCAGAGTTAGAACCAGGGAGCCCGCCAATGACTGGAACAAATCCATCACAGCCGCCCTCGCTTCAGTCCAAGAGCCAGCAGAAGCAGAGAACACACCGCCCCGGCAGCATAACCCACTCCGCTGTGGAACAGCGCAGGCCAGCCCAGCCAGACGGGCAGGAACCCCAGGAAGAGGGCAAAGGTCAGGGTTCCAAAGGCAAAGCCCTTTCCACCGGGAAGCAGACGGGCCGCGGCCCATAGGGTGATGGGCATGGTCATATTGAACAGAAACACTGCCGCCGTTCCCGCCAGCGGAGCGGCACTGAAACAGAATAAAACTGCCGACAGCCCAAGGGACAGAACAGCCGCCCGGCCCATTCCCAGCCTGTCCCCCAGAAAACCGCCCGCTGCTTTCCCGAAGACAACGGCACAAATCATACCCAGGGCCCACCTCCCTGTCTTCCATGGAAAGGCCATCACCATACCCAGGTAGGATCGCAGGACTACCACCAGAAAGCAACACGCCAGCGCCCACAGTATATTCCGCTCCAGAGACAGAGCTGTTGGGGCACTTTTTTGTGTACAGGACTCCAGCAGGCCAAAGCCCAGAGCGAAAAGAGCCAGCCCGGCGGCCGCAAGCCAGTTGGGAAAGGGGAGCGATCCGCCCAGCAGGGTCCCTGAAAAAATGCCAAAGGCTCCAGGTGAGACGAAAATACCCAGCGGTGCGGCCCTGTCCCCTCCGTCGTTCAGCACCTGAATACCGCCGCCCACATGGAAGCAGGCGTTTCCCACTCCGGCAGCTGCCGCCGCCGCGGCAGGGAGCGGAGTGAGCATCCACCCCAGCGCAGCCAGCCCGCAGCCCAGCGCAGCAGCTCCCCCATTCCGGTTCAGGCGGTCGGCCACCAGTCCGATGGGCATCTGCAGCGCAAATGCGCAGAAATTATAGAACAGCACACACAGCGCCCACTCCCTCCGTCCGGACAGCTGGGAGAACATCAGCAGCGCACAGCTGAAATCCACCCAGAAGTGTCCTATGGAATAAACGCACAGCCGCAGCTCCTTCGCCTTCATCCAATCCCTCCCTTCTCCTGCCGCATATCAGCCGCTCACCAATACAGACGCAGTCCGGAACAGAAGGTGTCATCAAAACAAATCTTTTTTCTCACTCATACAGCCATGCCTGAAGGTGCTCCTCGTCCATGACCTCGAGTCCGGCCTCCTCCAGCAGACGTGCGGTAATGCCCCGGCCGGGGACAGCGGTGTGGGTAAAGGTGCCATCATATACTTCTCCGCAGCCGCAGGAGGGGGACCGGGCCTTCAGGATAGCCACAGTGCAGCCGTATTCCCTGGCGATGGCCAGAGCCCGCTCTGCCCCGGCCCGATAGGCCCCGGTGACGTCCTGGCCATCCTGGGCGAGTACCCGGCCGTCAGGCTGGAGCTCAGCGGGAGCGCGCGGGACATCCAGTCCCCCCAGCAGTTCAGGGCAGACAGGGATCAGGTTATGTCCCATCCGGTGCAGTTCAACAATCTGCCGGTCCAGCCGGCTCTGTCCATCGTACCGGCAAGGCTCCCCCAGGAAGCAGTGGCTGACTAAAATGTTCATATCGCATCTCCTTATCCTATAAAAAGCGGCCCGCCTGCAGGCGGGCCGCTGTGGGCATTCGTTCAGTGGGTCAGATAGTACCTGACCAAGGTCTGGAGCAGCTCGTCCCGATCCGCCTTGCGGATGAGGGCACGGGCATTGTTATGGTTGGTGATATAGGTGGGGTCCTCAGACAGGATATAGCCCACGATCTGGTTGATGGGGTTATAGCCTTTTTCCTGCAGGGCCTGATACACCGTGGTCAAAATGGCCTTGATCTCCATGTCCCGCTGGTCGCCCAGGCTGAATTTGCGGGTGTAGTCCAGCTCTCCCATATTTGCACCTCCCAAAAGAATTTATGGCGTCCCGCTTGGAGCGGGAAACAAATCCATACGCCTAGTGTACTCCAAAACCTTGCCGGTGTAAAGCCCTTTTGCAAAATTTTAATTAAACTGAAACATTTCTCCCCCAAGGCCGGAGAAGCTCCGCCGTTCTCCCCGGGGCGTTTTTACTCCTTGGTCATAGCCGCTGCGGCGATTTGAAACAGGGCCGACGCCGCGGCCAGATAGAAAACATACTGCACTCCCCAGGCGTCCCAAATCATTCCCATGATGGGCGAGGCGATGATGGCCATCACATGGTCCACACTCAGTCCCACAGACAGGGTGCGGGTCACTTCACTGGGGTCCAGCGCGATAGAACGCATCATGTAGGAGTGGACCATATTGAACTGCTCAAAGAGAACGCACAGCACATAGGCCCCAAAGACCAGCCACGTCAAGGGGTGCTTTAAATCGAAGGTACCGCCTGCCAGCATTCCGGCCAGCAGACCCATAACGGTAAAGGAGACAATGATATACAGGGCCTCCGCCCACAGCATTTTCTTTACGCCCAGCTTATCCAGCATTTGTCCGATGACGGGGGCGGCCCAGGTTCCTGCCAGATAGGTGACGATGGTGAGCAGAGCTACAGTGTCAGCTCCCTGCCCCAGCAAATTAATAACCACCCAGGGGGCAAAGACGATCTTGATCCGCTTCTGGCAGCCGTAGGCCAGGGTGACCATGTAGTATGGCATGTACCGCTTTCGAAAGAGCAGCTTGTGGTTCTTCACCGCTCCGCTCTGAGGCATCAGCCGGGCCATACATACCAACAGGACCACCGCCCCGGCTGTCAGCTCCGCAGCCAAAACAAAGGGCAGAATGGTCTTTTCTTCAAAGCTGAACAGGCGGGTCCGGAACCCCAGAAAGATCAGCACCGCCGCCGCCATGGAGAACAGGGTGTTGACCCCCTTGAATCTGCCCAGAGTGGCTCCTACCTTCCCCTGCTCCGCCAGATCCATGGAGATGGCGTCGTTGAGGGGCATAAACAGGTGCATTCCCAGAGAGTGGATAAACAGGAACACCAGCATGGTCCCATAGCTTGGGGACATCCAGCCCATGACGATCAGACCCACCAACACCAAAGCCTGGGCCACAACCGACATCCACAGGTTGCCCATAAAGCCCAGCGCCGCCACCAGCACCATGCACAGGATGCCGGGGCTCTCTCTGGGGATTTCGATAAAGCCCCGCTGAACAGAGCCGATATGGAACACCTCGTTAAAGTAGTTGGAAAAGATGTTGCTGCCCAGGCCGTTGGCCAGAGCGGTGAGGGCCAGCACCGCCACAAAGAGGCGGACCGCCCGCTGCCGGTTTTGTTCGGTCATATACGTTTTCTCTCTCCTTTTTTGCCCCCTTCAGAAAGAGGACTCCCGACGAAGCCGGGCACAGGCTTGAAAGCTCTTTGCCCGGCGGCCCCTCTCCCCTTTGTAAGGGAGATTTTACAACGTATCCTCCTCTGCCCGGTCCAGGGCCTCCTCTGTGTCGAAGGGAGGCTCGTCCGTCGGGATAGGAGCTGGTCCGGAAGCACCGGGTGTGGCAATCCCCCGGCGGTACTTCATTTCCTGCCACTGCTCCTTGGTGATGAGCAGCTGCCGGGGCTTCGAGCCCTCAAAGGGGCCCACAATACCCTTTTCCTCCAGCTGGTCCACCAGCCGGGCAGCCCGGGCATAACCCAGCTTTAAGCGGCGCTGAAGCATGGACACAGAGGCCTGTCCCGTCTCTACCACCACCTCGGCGGCGGCGTCAATAAGCTCGTCAAATTCGCTGTCTGCCTCCTCAGGGGGAGAGCCCCCTACCCCCTTGGAGCCCTTGTCCTTTTCGGCGGCGTTGTGTTCAATCTCCTCCATCACAGCGTCGTCATACTGAGCGTCGCCGCTGTTGCGCTTCACAAAGTCCACCACAGCCGCTACCTCCTGATCGGAGATAAAGCAGCCCTGAACCCGGGTGGGCTTGCCGCTGCCCAGAGGGGCAAAGAGCATGTCTCCCCGGCCCACCAGCTTTTCAGCGCCCTGGGTGTCCAGAATAATCCGGGACTCCATGGCCGAGGCCACTGCAAAAGCGATTCTTGATGGAATGTTGGCTTTCATCAGGCCGGTGATGACGTCGGCGGAGGGCCGCTGAGTGGCAATCACCAGGTGCATTCCGGCGGCGCGCCCCATCTGGGCCACCCGGCAGATGGACTCCTCCACCTCTTTGGCCGCCACCAGCATCAGATCGGCGAGCTCGTCAATCAGGACCACAATGGCGGGCATCTTCTCCATGTCCTCGGTGCGGGCGGCCTTGGCGTTATACTCCTCCAGCTTGCGCACTCCCAGCTCGGAAAAGGTGCGGTACCGCTTCATCATTTCGGTTACCGCCCACTGCAGAGCCCCTGCCGCTTTCTTGGGGTCTGTGACCACAGGAATGAGCAGGTGGGGAATCCCGTTATAGATGCCCAGCTCCACCATTTTGGGGTCCACCATGATAAGGCGGACCTCCTCCGGAGTGGCCTTATACAGCAGAGATGTGATAATGGTATTGGTACATACCGACTTACCTGATCCTGTGGTGCCGGCGATGAGCAGGTGGGGCAGCTTGCCGATGTCACCAATAATGGCCTGACCGCTGATGTCCTTGCCAACGGCAAAGGAGGTTTTGGCGCGGCTGTCGGTAAAGGCTCTGGAGCCGATGACCGAATGGATGCTCACCGGAGAGACCACCTTGTTGGGTACCTCAATTCCGACCACTGAGATTTTATCCGGAATGGGGGCTATCCGCACGCCCGTGGCTCCCAGAGCCAGGGCAATGTCGTCGGCCAGGTTGGTCAGCTTGTTCAGCTTGACTCCCTGCTCCAGCTCCAGCTCATAGCGGGTGACCGAGGGCCCCCGAACCACGTTGATAATATTGGCGTCAATACCAAAGGAGTGAATCGTGTCTCCCAGCCGCTGACGGTTGGCGTTGAGCTCGCTCAGGGCCTCGCCGCCAATCTCGCCGGCGCTCTCACTGAGCAGCGACAGCGGCGGGTATTGATAGGGCGGAATCTCCTGGCCCATGACCTGCTGGATCTCCTGGTCCAGCTGGGCGGCCTCGCTGGCCGCTTCCATGGCTGTCACCTTCTCCACGGCAGGGGTGGGAGGAGGCGCAGGTTCTGGGACGGTCATATGGACAGGCGGCGTCTCTATCACCGAAGGGGTAGGCGGCAGGGGCGGCAGAGGCGCCTCAGTGGGAGGAGGCAGGGGCTCCGGGTGAGCTTCAGCCTCCTCCGAGGTATGACAGGAAAGGCTGTCTGCTGCCTGTTCCGAGCTATCACCCGCGTTTTGCAGGTGGGTATCATCCGTTCCAGCCGGATGGGTCAGCGGTTCAGGTTTGGAAATGGTGGGGAAGCTGAGACTTGGTCTGGACACAGGCGTCTCCGCAGGGGGCTGGCAGGGCTGTGCACTCTCCTCCTCCCTCTCAGGGTCGGATTGACTGGAGCGGAGCAGCTGATCAGGGGCGGGTACCCGGGGACTGCGGTTAAAAAAGCCCTTCTTTTTCCGTTCCTCCTGGGGGGGCTCTCTGCCTGCAAGAGGCCCGTTGTCAACCGGAATGTCAATCACCGGGCGGGATGTAGTCCGGACAGACGGGGGCTCCTCATAGCGTTCCCGCTCCCGCCTGCGCTCACGGCGTGGAGCGGGCTCCGGCTCCGGCTCATACTCATACCGTGGGCGGCTGAAGATCCAGTCGGCCACGTCCATCACAGTGCGGTTGAAGGCGGTCAACCCTGCCAGCAGGCCCAGCAGCAAAAAGACGATAGCCGCGCCGAATCGGGTAAACAGGGCGGCGCAGCTCTGGCCTAAAATACCGCCCAGAGCTCCCCCGGACTGCAGGGCCCTTCCGCTTTCCATCATTGTGCCCCACAGCTGGGCGTTCCACTCCTGGGGCTGAACCAGCAGACTGTGAAACAGGCAGGAGAAGAGCACAGGCAGGAGAAGAGCACAGGTCAGCCGCAGGCGCACCGGACGGCCCCGGTGAAATGTGAGGATGTAGGCCCCCAGCAGCAGGGCGGGAGGGGTCAGCCAGAAGCCATAGCCCAGCAGTCCCTTGATGAGGCTGCAGAACAGGTCGATAAATATGGCCTCCATATTAAAGTAGCCAAAGCTGGCAAATATGGCCAGCAGAAAGCAGACCACTCCCCCGATCTCCCGGCGGTAGGGCTGCCTGGGCGGCGGAGCCTGCCTGCTTCTGGAGGCGGCCCTTCCCCTGGAGGCGGATGCGGTCCGACGGCCGCCGCTGTTTGCGGATGCGCGGCTCCCTGTTCCGGAGGAGCTGCGGCTTCCACCGGCGGAGGCAGTTCTGTTCCCCCCTGTTTTCTTTTGTGTCGCCATATGTATTCGTTCCTTTCGGATATTCTGACAGAGGATTTCCCATGGGAAATCCCTTTAAGCTGCCGGGGGGACCAGGGTCCAGCCGATAAAGTTCAGCAGAAGGAACAGTCCTCCGGCTCCCCAGCAGTAGAAAGCAAAGGCGCCAAACCGCCCCTTGTCGGCCAGCAGCTGTACCAGACGAATGGAAAAATAACCCACCACAGCGGCAACGGCCATGCCCAGAAGATATTTGGGCAGATTTTCCTGGGGGACTCCGCCATCCAGCTTTATCACGTCCAGTACCTCCAGCAAGGTAGCCCCCAGAACGGCAGGCAGAGACATGAGGAAGGAGTACCGTACAGCAAATTTCCGGTCGAAGCCCCGGACCATGCCAGTGGAGATGGTGCAGCCGGAGCGGGACAGCCCCGGAATGGTGGCACAGCCCTGAGCCACGCCCACAAGCAGCACATCCAGCAGGGTGGCGTTCCGGGCGTTTTTGTGCCCCCGAGCCATCTGGTCAGAGAGGAACAGAATGCAGCCGGTGATCAGCAGAGCGCAGCACACAAAGATGGGGTTGTTGCCAAAGGCCTCCACCTCGCTCTTGACGGGCAGCACCAGGAACAGGGGCAGTGTGCCCACGATGATGAGCAGTACCATCCGCCTGGCCTCCGGCGGGTTGCCTCTATAACGCCTGTGGGAAAACATATCCCCCAAAAAGCAGAAGAACTCCACAATCATCTCCCAGATGTCCCGCCAGTAGACCACACACACCGCCAGCAGGGTGGCAAAGTGGAGCAGGACATTGAACAACTGATCGGCCTCCTCCATGCCAAAGAAATGCTGAAACAGAGTCAGGTGGCCCGAGCTGGAGATGGGCAGAAATTCCGCCACACCTTGGACAAAGCCCAGAACGGCGGACATAAAATAGGACAAAGCGATCTACCTCCCCCAGTGGGCAAGTGCCCACAAAATCACTAAATACTATATTAGCACAAGTCGGCGAAAAATTCCAGTGTTTTTCTTATGGCATTATTGCAATGGAAAATGGTGGGGTCTCCCCCACCATTTCAGCATGTTTTCTTTTGAATCATTTCATACATGCACTCCATCGCATCAGACAATCCTCCGATCTGGTCAATAAGTCCCAGCTCCACAGCCTCCTCTCCATAGATGACGCTGCCTACATCAGCAGCCAGCTCACCGGTTTGGAGCATCAGCTTTGTAAAGGCTTCACGCTTCACATGACTGTTGGCCGTAACAAACTGCAAAATGCGTTCCTGGATGCGCTCGAAATAGTAAAAGGTCTGGGGAACCCCAATGACAAGGCCGTTAAGCCGCACCGGGTGGATGGTCATGGCTGCTGAGGGGGCAATGAATGACTTTTTGGCGGACACCGCCAGCGGCACGCCGATGGAGTGGCTCCCCCCCAGCACCAGAGAGACGGTTGGCTTGGACATGGAGGCGATAACCTCTGAGATAGCCAGACCGGCCTCCACATCTCCCCCGCCGTTGTTCAGAAGAATCAGCAGGCCATCCACCTGCTCGCTGCCCTCCACCATGGCCAGCAGAGGGAGCACATGCTCATATTTGGTGCTCTTGCTGGTTGGAGGCAGCAGCTGATGCCCTTCAATCTGGCCCACAATGGTCAGCACATAGACGGTTCCCCGATCTGAATGGATCAGCGAGGAGCCGAAATCAATGATAGGCTGTGCCTCCCCCTCCTGGTTCAGCTGTTCCTCCTGATGCTCTTCGTCCATAAAACAACGCCTCCTTTTTGTTCCTTAGTCTGTGCAAAAGAGGGAGTTTTAGACCCAAAAATCAGCTCTACTTTTCGTAGGTTGATTTTTTCGCCCTTGCATTTTACAATGGTGGGGCCGGAAAGGAGCATCATCCATGGACAACATACGATTTGGGGCCTTTGTCGCCCAGCTGAGAAAGGAACAGGGGCTCACCCAGAAGGAGCTGGCCGACAGGCTGAACGTCACCGACAAGGCCGTCTCAAAATGGGAGACAGGCAAGGGATTTCCCGATGTCAAGCTGCTGGAGTCCCTGGCTCAGGCGCTGGGGGTGTCCCTGGTGGAACTGATGCAGGGAGAACGCCAGGAGGCGGACACCCTTACTGTGGCCGAGGCGGGGACTGTGGTCTCTCAGGCTTTGGGACAGTCGGAAAAGATTACCGCCCGGCGGTATCTACGGCTGTTCCGATGGTGCTTGACAGCGGTATGCGGGCTGTGCCTGTTGTGCCTGTGGCCCTCTATTATGTACATAGCTGTGGTGTGCCTGGATCCAGGCCACTTCAGCCGGCCCGTCACAGACCTGGGTGTGATTGGCGGGGCAGACGGTCCTACGGTAATCGTTACCTCCTCGGCAAACAAGTTATTACAAGTGGGGATCCCGTTTCTCTTGCTGATCACTTGTATTGTCCTGGCCGTCAAGGTCTGGCGGCTGGAGAAAAGATTGAAGTAATGCTGAAAGGAGCTCTTCTATGCTGTCACACCGCAAACTTTTCCTTGCCTCCGCGCTCCTCTTCGCCGCCCTCTCCCTGGCCGCCTGCGGCCACACAGGAAAAGAGGGGGCCAGCTCAGCGGCGGAGCCGGCCTGGACCGAGGTCAGCCAGTGGCCGGATAACGAATTTACCCGTCATATACCCCAGCCGGAGGCTGGGAGCCCGGTCTGCTTTACACAGGGTGTCTCTGCCGAATATGATTTTTTCAGTCTGGAGCTGGCAGGAATCAGCCTGGAGGATTTCAGAGCGTATCTCCAGACGGTGAAGGACGCCGGTTTTTCTCCTGTCTCCGAGCTTGAAGAGGAGCCGTCTCCCGGTTCTGTTTCGATTGCAAACGTTTATTCAAAGAATGAAACCGGACTCAGCCTGGCCTACTCCAGTGTTTCTGAAGGACTTATACTTTACATTTCCAGACCCGCCTCCGAAGCCTGAGCAGAGCATCAGGGCCCGCCAAAACGGCGGGCCCTGATGCTTTAGATTGCTTCAAAAATTGCCTTCATGCCCTTAAAAGTCATATAGCAGTCCAGCTTGCCCACCGTCTCGAAGGGGGCGTGCATAGACAGCACGGGCACTCCGGCGTCCAGCGTGTCGATATCCCGTTCGGCCATATAGGCGGCCACAGTACCGCCGCCGCCGGCATCCACCTTACCCAGTTCAGCCATCTGCCAAGCCACACCCGCACCATCCAGAATACGGCGCGCCTGGGCCACCACCTCAGCAGAGGCATCGGAGGCGCCGGACTTTCCCCGGGCCCCGGTGTATTTGCACAGGCCCATGCCATAGTTGATGAACGCACTGTTGCGTTTCTCATAGACGTCGGCAAAGTTGGGGTCAAAAGCGGCGGTGACATCGGCGGACAGACAGAAGGACTTTTCATAGCAGACCCGCAGGGGGACATTCTGGGCCTGACACAGGTCCTCCATAAAGGTGTCGAACGCGGCGGACTTCATGCCGGTAACCCCCTCGGAGCCAATCTCCTCCTTGTCTGCCAGCATACACACGGCGGTGCGCTCTGGAGCGGACAACTGAAGGATGGCGGCCAGAGCGGCGTAGGCACACACCCGGTCGTCGTGCCCGTACGCGCCGATGAGAGAGCGGTCAAAGCCGATGTCGCAGGCACGGAAAGCGGGAACGGCGCACAGCTCAGCGGAGATAAAGTCCTCCTCCGTGATGCCATATTTTCGGTTCAGCAGCTCCAGCGCAGCCAGCTTCACCCGGTCCTTGCCCTCATCCTCCTCCAGAGGACGGCTGCCCACCAAAATATTCAGGCTCTCCGCCGGGATGGCTTCCCCCAGAGGCTTTTTGGACTGCTCCACTCCCAGGTGGGGCAGCAGGTCGTCAATGGTGAACAGGGGATCTCCCTCCCCGTTGCCGACGGAAACCCGGAGAGTCTGACCGCTTTTCAGAGCGATGACCCCGTGGAGCTCCAGCGGAATGGTCACCCACTGGTATTTGCGGATACCGCCATAGTAGTGAGTCTTGAGGAAGGCCAGCTCGTCCGCTTCATAGAGGGGATTCTGCTTCAGGTCCAGGCGCGGGGAGTCGATATGGGCCGCACCGATATGGGCTCCCTCGGCCAGGGACCTTTTGCCGATTACGGCCAGCATGACCGCCTTGCCACGGTTGACCTGGTATACCTTGTCCCCCGGCTTCAGCTCACCGCCCCGGACATAAGGCCGGAATCCGGCCCCCTCCGCCAGGGCGACGGTCCGGTCTACGCACTCGCGCTCGGTTTTGCCCGCATCCAAAAACTGCTTGTAGCCGGTGCAGTAGGCCTCCATGGCCTCCAGCTCTCCGGGAATCAGCCGGTCATAACCGTTTTTTTTGTCATAGAGGAGCGCCTTGCGGAGCTTCTCCCCCCTGGTCTGCTCTTTTTTTTCCTCGCTCATAAAAAGTCCTCCTTTTTATCCATTATAATGATTGTATGTAAATTGATTTGAGAAATTCCCGGGCTTTTTGAGTAAATTCTTCCGCTGACGTACAGTCGTTCAGCAAAGTATGACTGCAGTTTCGGATAAAATACTCGTCCGGCTGCTGAGCCTTGATACGGGCCCAAGCGTAGTCCTCCGGGATTCCCTCCCGGGCCATAATGCGGCGGACCCGAACTTCGGGCGGGGCCAGGACGGCCACAGTCAACTGGCAAAGCTCTTTTAACGGACTTTCAAGCAGAGCAATGGCGTCAATCGCTGCCAGGGTGTTCCCCTGCTTCCGGTACTCCTCCAAAAGGAGGACAACACGGGAGGTGATTGCCTGGCCCACAATGGCATTGAGCAGCTCCAGCTGATCCGCGCTACGAAATACGATTCTTCCAAGCTTTTTCCTGTCAATGGAGCCCCCTTCATCTCTCAGAGGGCCAAACTCCTTCTCCAGCCTATTCTGTAAAGCGGTATTGGTTTCCAGTATCTCATGATAAACCCTGTCGCAGTCAATGACCGCGCCCCCCAGCCTCTCCACCTCCTTCAGCAGAGTGGTCTTCCCTGCCCCAGTAGGGCCGGTAATTCCCAGGATGGTCATACTCCTTCTGCCGCCTTTCAGTAATAGTCTTTCACATCCCGCATCTGAAGCTGCTTAGCCAGCCTCCGGACCTTAATTTGGTTCCACACCGGGATAAACAGGATGAAAAATGGAATGTTGCTGCCCAGCTCAAAAGCAGCCTCTCTGGTCAGCTTTGTTCCCTGGCAGAACCGCATGGATTGGAGCAGGTGCAGGACCAGAATGGACAGGAGTATCCCGCACACCCCTCCGTAGTCCAGCAGACTGTTTGCAGAGGCGATGAAAATGCCAATGAATACCGTGAATATGAAGCCAAAGGTAGCCATGAGGAATACAGCTGCTCCAATCAGGCATATCCATATGATCTTTACCACTCCCAGGCTGCTTCCCAAAGCCAGAAGAGCCTCCGCCCTTTTCAGGGGGACGGCCTGCATCTCCGCGTAATTCTCCCGCAGCAGAATGTACCCAGCCAGAAGAAGCAGGGAGAGAAAACACCCCCACACCGGCGGCGCGAGCTTCTCCCGAATCACAATGTCCATACACCCGCACAGAACAGGCAGTCCAAAGGCCGCCAAGGTTTTTCCCAAAGACCCGCTCAGCTTAACGCGCCCACTGAAATCCTGCGCTGCCAGGGACAGGCACAGCACAGGGACAGCCCAGGCTGCGACTCCCAGCTTCTGTATTTCATATATAGCTCCCCAGAGAATCAGGTAGGTCAGCCCAGCCGTTACATGGGCCGCCAGATAGAAGAAACCCAAAATTCCGATAAGCTCAGTCATACGGTCCACCCCTTTCCATATACCCAGCATATCGGAAAGGAGCACGGCTTGCAACAGTCTTTGGACAGTCGGTCATTTCAGTGGGATAAATGGCTGCTACACATCCACAATATGGAAACCCGCCGCCTTGCTCAGGCGGTTGACCACAGCCAGGCCCATGCCGGAGGTATCCGGGCACTGGGCCCAGATGTGCTTGACGCCGTTCTCGTCCATGGCCCGCAGGGCCCGGAACAGCCGTCGGGCCTGTTCCCAGCAATCCTGGGAACTACCCAGCTTTTCTACCGGGTGTTCCTGGTACCAGTGGGCAAATTCATTAAAGCAAATCACTCCGTCCCAATAGCTGTCAGAAATATGGTCCAGAATATACTGCGCACTGCGCATAGGCTCTCCCCGGACCACAGTGACCGGGGCCTTGGGCGCATAATGGCGGTATTTCATACCCGGGGCTCTGGGCTGCTCTCCCTCATCCATCAAACGGGTGACCGCAGGGTCCATCTCAATCTCCTCAAGCACGACTCTCAGCTCCTCCAGCGGGACGCCGCCGGGCCGCAGCAGGCGGGGCGGGCTGCAGGTCAGATCCACAATGGTGGACTCCAACCCCACCTGACAGTCGCCGCCGTCCAGGATTGCGTCGATCCGTCCGCCCATATCGTCCATCATGTGCTGAGCTGTGGTAGGGCTGGGCTTGCCGGAGAGGTTGCCGGACGGGGCGGCCACAGGCACGCCGGCCGTTCGAATCACTGCCCGGCAGATGGAATGGGCCGGGCAGCGCATCCCAACTGTGTCCAGTCCGGCGGTGACCTCATCAGGTATTACCTTGAGTCCAAAATGTGTCTTGGAGCAGACCGGCTCACGTTCCAACTGGTTCAGCTCCTCCTGAGAACGGCGCCTGCACTTTAAAACCATGGTCAGCGGCCCGGGCCAGAAGCGTTTGGCCAGCCGCCAGGCCGCCTCAGGGATGTCCTCACAATAAAGCTCCAGCCAGGAGGCATCTGGAATGTGGAGAATCAACGGATTGTCCTGGGGCCGGCCCTTGGCCTGAAAAATACTCCGGACAGCCATAGGGTTCAAGCCGTTGGTCCCCAGGCCATACACCGTCTCGGTTGGAAGGCCCACCAGACCGCCGGACCGGATGATCCTGGCGGCCTGGTCCACGTCCTTTGGCCTGAGAAATTGGGTTTTCATAGCTTACACTCCCCGCAAAGACAAAATCAAAGCTTCCAGCTCCTTCGGCGTCTCGGTGATGTAATCGGCGCCCTCGTTTACCAGCTCAGCCCGGGTGCGGAAGCCCCAAAGCACTCCACAGCTGGCGAGGCCGCCGTTTTTTGCAGTGCGGATGTCCACACTGCTGTCCCCCACAAAGAGCGTCTCCGAAGAAAGGGCCCCCATCTCACCCATCAGCCGGTGGAGCAGGGTGGGGTCGGGCTTGGTGGGTACTCCCTCCACAGCGCCCTGTACATAGCGAAACAGATCGGGGAAATACCCCTCAATGATGTTGGGCACCAGAGAATGAGCCTTGTTGGACAGCACTGCCGTCCTCACTCCCGCTGCCTTCAGCTGCTCCAGCAGCGCCTGAATGCCGGGATAGGGGGCGGTTTTATCCCTTTTGTGGGCGTTGTAATAGGGCATAAATTCCGCTAAAATAGCCTGAATTCCCTCCGGGGTGTGCTGCTCCTCCGGTGAAAACCGCTCTGCCAGCTTGGCCATGCCGTTGCCCACGTAGTACTTGTATTCTTCCACGGTGTGGGTGGGCCAGCCATGGTTCCGGCACACCCAGTTGCCGGCGGCGGCCAGATCGTCGATGGTGTTGAGCAGGGTGCCGTCCAGGTCAAAAATAACATTTTTATACATGCTACTCGTAGACCCCAATCTCCATGCAGCCAATCTCCACTGTGGTGTCCCGGGCAAAGCCGGTCCGCTGCAGGTAGGCCTTGACTGCCACCTGACCATGCTTGGGGTTGACCCGTTCATCCTCCAGCTCCAGGTCGATGCGCCCGGCTTCGCCGCCGCAGACGGCCCCGACGTCCTCCAGTACCTCATTCAGCTCCGCCACTATATCGTGGAGGTCCTTGCCCTCAGGAAGTGATTTATAGTGAATATACATTTCCATGTTGAGTTCTCCTTTGTTTCATTTCTGCTCCTTCAGCAGCTCCATCTGGTGATTGGCAGCCAGGGCATTGATAATTTCGTCCAGCGCCCCGTCCATCACCTGGTCGATTTTATACAGGGTGAGGCCGATGCGGTGGTCGGTAACCCGCCCCTGAGGAAAGTTATAGGTGCGGATACGCTCATTTCTCATGCCGGAGCCCACCTGACTGCGGCGCTGGGCGATATACTCACTGGAGATTTTCTCCTGCTCCGCCTCATACAACCGGGAGGCCAGCAGCCGCATGGCCTTGTCCCGGTTCTGAAACTGGCTGCGCTCCTGCTGGCATTCCACCACAGTGCCGGTTGGCTTGTGAATAAGCCGCACGGCAGAGGAGGTTTTGTTCACGTGCTGGCCCCCCGCCCCGGAGGAGCGGAAAACCTGCATTTCAATGTCTGCCGGGTTGAGCCGGACATCTGCCGTTTCCATCTCGGGCAGGACGGCCACGGTTACTGTGGAGGTGTGGACCCGCCCGCCAGACTCCGTCTCGGGCACCCGCTGGACCCGGTGAACGCCGCTTTCAAACTTGAATCGGGACCAAGCGCCGTTCCCCTCTACGGTAAAGACAATCTCCTTAATCCCGCCAAGCTCGGTCTCACTGGCGGAATCCACCTCTGTATGCCAACGCTGGGATTCCGCATACATGGAGTACATCCGGTACAGGGAGTGGGCAAACAGGGCCGCCTCCTCCCCGCCTACCCCGGCACGTATCTCTACAATGACATTCTTGCCATCGTTGGGATCCTTGGGCAGAAGCAGAATTTGCAGTGTATGCTCCAGCTGGGACAGGTCCTCCAGCGTCTGCCGGTACTCCTCCTGAGCCAGCTCCCTCAGCTCGGGGTCGGACATCATTTTCTCAGCCTGCGCTCTGGCGTCCAAGGTCCGCCGGTAAGTGCGGAAGGTATCTACCAGCGGCTGAAGCTCCGCCTGCTCCTTGTTCAGCCTGGCCACCTGCTCCGGATCGTTGTAGGTCTCGGGCGCGGCCAGGCGGGCCTCAATCTGACTGTATTTTGCCTCGATGGCGTTCAGCTTGTCCAGCATGGACGGTTCTCCTCTCTGCATCCCACCCGCAGGCGGTAAAGACTCTCTGATAGTGTGTCCGCCCTGCCAGGTAATCCAGTTTGACACCGAAGCGGATCTGAACCGGCTGCCATCACCGGTCAAATATGAAGGATTTCACCAGGGCCAAAGGCTCCCGGACATACATTTTCAGCCGGGATGGGGTGTGGCTGGAGGGCGCAGCCAAGGTGGAGACATTTTCAAAACCCACCCGTCCGGCCAGCATCCTGGCCCGGGTGAGGTGAAACCCATTAGAGACAATGACAATGCCTTCCCTGGTGTCGATCCCTGCATCCTCTAAATGGCGGGCAGTGAAGGTGAAATTCTGGTATGTGTTGTGGGACATCGCCTCTAAAATAATGTGCTCCCGTTTAAAGCCGTGGTCAGCCAGATAATCGGCCATAGCCTGTGCCTCTGTGGTGGGCTCTTCAGGCCCCTGTCCGCCGGACACCACCACGGTCATATCCGGATGGTCCTCCAGATACTCCAAAGCCTTGTCCAAGCGATCCTGGAGCAGAACAGAGGGCCCCCAGGGCTTCACCTGACATCCCAGGATAACCATTACCTGCGGGTCGCCGTAAATTTCGTCCCGTGCGCCGCGCATAACCTGTCCCAGCAGAAGGGCAAAGAATAAAACTCCGGTCAGTGCCAAGGCGAGAATCACCTTGAGCCATGGCGGAAACCGCCTGCCCCGATTGCCGGCCGTCTGTGTGTTCCCTCGTTTCATGCCCCATGTGCCTCCTCCAGGTCTGCTGCCAGCCCCTCCCACTGGGCATATAGATGGGCCAGCTCCTCCTCCAAGGTCTCCCGCTGTTCATAAAGCTCCTGGAGCTTTAAATAATCTGCGGACGCCTCCTGAATGGACAGCTCCAGATCATACATCCGCTCTTCAGCGGCGGCCACTGCCCGCTCGGCGGCAGCCACCTCCTTCTCCAGGTTTTTGGTGCCGCCGGGACGCTTGGGCTTGTCCTTTTTCTCTGGAGGCGGAACAGGTACGGCCGCCTCCGCCAGCCTGCCCCTCTCCTTGGCAGACAGGTACTCCTGATAAGTACCCTTGAAGTCGGTAATCCCTCCCTCCTCCAGCATCCAGATGCGAGTGGCAAAACGGTCGATGAAGTATCGGTCGTGGGAAACAAAGAGCAGGTTGCCCTCATAGTCCTCCACGGCCTCCTCGATCCACTCCCGGCTCTGGATATCCAGGTGGTTGGTGGGCTCGTCCAAAATGAGCAGGTTAATTTTGCTGTCCATGAGCATACACAGCCGCAGGCGGCTCTGTTCTCCGCCGGACAGGGCAGATACCGGCTTAAACACGTCTTCCCCCCGGAATTTAAAGGAGGCGAGCCGGTTTCTGGCGGTTTGAGCGGTGCAGTCCAGGTCATAGAGCATGGTGTCCACCAACGACCGTTCCGGATGGTCAAAGTGGATAATCTGAGGAAGGTAGCCAACCTTTACAGTTGGCCCCTTTCTAAGCTTCCCGCCGTCAGGCTTCTCCTCCCCCATGATAATTTTAATAAGGGTGGATTTCCCGGTTCCATTATCACCCAGCAGGGCGATGCGCTCGCCCCCCTCCACCTCCAGATTCACGTTGGAAAACAGCGTCCGTCCGGAAAATCCCTTTTCCAGGTTCTTGATGGACAGCACCTCGTCCCCCCGGAACTCCCGCTCCCCAAAGCGGACCTCCATCTTCCGGTCCTTTTTAGGCTTGTCGGTCTGGCGGATGCGCTCGATGCGCTTCTCCATGGACTGAGCCCGCTTGAAAATTTTATCGTTGCCTGAGTAGGCCCAGATACGCAGCTGCTCCGCCGCCTTTTCCAGCTGCTGAATCTTAGCCTGCTCCTTTTCATACTGCTTTAAACGCTCCTCATACCGCCGCTCCTTCTCTACGGCATAGAAGCTGTAATTTCCGGAATAGAACTCCGCTCTGCCCTCCTGAATCTCTACCACCCGGCGGACCACCTTATCCAGAAAGTATCTGTCGTGAGAAACGGCCAGAACAGTGCCATTAAACTTTTCCAGATACGCCTCCAGCCACTCAGTGGCCCGCAGGTCCAGGTGATTGGTGGGCTCATCCAAAAGGAGGATGTCGGTATCCTCCAGAATCAGCCGGGCCAGGTTGACCCTGGTCTTTTCCCCGCCGGACAGCATGTCAAAGAGCCGTTCCCGCATGTCCTGCGGAATGGAAAGGCCGCTGCACACCTTATTTTTATTGGTGTCCGTCTCATAGCCGCCCCCCGTCTGAAAAGCGGCAGACAGCTTGTCATATCTGGACAGTAAAGCGGAATCACTTTCCCCGTCAGCCATCCGCTGGGACAGGCGGTTCATCTCCTCCTCCATCTGGTGGAGAGGGTCAAAGGCGGTGTCCAGCACGTCCTCCACGGTGTAGCCCGCCGGATAGACGGGAATCTGGGAGATCAGCCCCATCCGCTTGTTAGGGGCCACCACAATGTCCCCCTCGTCCGGGTGGACCTCACCAGTGAGAATACGCAGGAAGGTGGTCTTGCCGCAGCCGTTTGGGCCCAGCAGGCCCACACGCTCCCCGGCATCCACCTGGAATGTCAGACCGTCCAATATTTTTTTGCCGACCTCGAACTCCTTAACAAGGCCGGATACCGATATATCGATCATGGTTTATCCTCATTTTGAAATCGTTCTTGAGTTCCAATTTTGCCAGAAGGTTATCCCCAAGGCCTAAAGCCTCTTTGAAAAGCGTCTGTCCCAAAGAGAGCGATTTTTCCGAATGCCGGCTTTTCTCTGTCTGCTATGCCTCTTTGGTCAGTTCCAGCAGCCTGGCAGTGAGCTCCTCCAGCTTCATCCCCCGGGAGGCCTTGACCAGGATGGTGCTGTCCGGGCGGACCACTTGGTCCAGAAGGGCTTTGGCCTCCTCCCGGTCTCTGCAGTGGATCACCCGGGGAACGCCTGCCTCCTGAGCGCCTTGGGCAATTTGCCCTGCCTGCTCGCCCACTGCCACCAGGCAGTGGGCGCCCACAGTGCCCAGATACTCCCCTACCCCTGCATGGAGGGCGGGAGCGAAGGGACCCAGCTCCAGCATATCCCCCAGGACAGCCACCTTGTAGGCGCCCTGGCTGTCTGCCAGCACACTGATAGCTGCCCGCATGGACTGGGGGTTGGCATTATATGTGTCGTCCAGAATGGTGATGCCCGCCCCGCGATGGAGGATATTCATCCGCATCCGGGTTGGTACAAACTGGCCGATTCCCTCTTCAATCTGGCTGGGGGTGAGGCCAAACCGTTCCCCCACTGCTGCCGCGATAAGTGTGGGGTAAATCATATGCTCCCCCAGGGCGGGAATCCTCACCTCTTGGTCCATATTAGCCATAGTAAGGCGGCAGTGGATATGGCTGACCCTATCGCCGCCGGTGACCTGGGCCCGGCAGTCGCAGTCTGCCCCCTGGCCGCAGAACAGAGCCGGGACAGGGGTGCTGCCCCGCAGGGAGGACAGCAGAGGATCGTCTCCGTTAAGGATCAGCAGTCCGTCCTTTTTGATATGGGGCAGCATCTCACATTTGGCCTTCAAAATATTTTCCCGGCTGCCCAGTCGCTCAATATGCGCGTCTCCAATATTGGTGATAACCCCCACATTGGGCTTGACCGCACCGGCCAGATAGTCGATCTCCCCCGGGCGGTCCATTCCCATCTCCAGCACGGCAATCTCATGGCTGGAATCCATCTCCAGTAGGGTCAGCGGCAGGCCAATGGTGTTATTGTGGTTGCCCTCAGTTTTGAGCACCTTATATTTGATGCTTAAAACAGCGGCCAGCATATCTTTAGCTGTGGTCTTGCCCACACTGCCCGTCACCCCGATCACCGGGATGGAGAACCGGTCCCGATACCAGGACGCCAAGTCCCGCAGGGCCCTGTGGGTATCGGCCACCTGCACGTAAAACTTCCCGGGCATACAGCCCTCCCGCTCCCGGTCCGTAAGGCACCCGGCGGCCCCGCTCTCCAGGGCGGAGTTAATATAGGCGTGGCCGTCGAAACGGTCTCCTGTCAGGGGGATAAACAGGGTGCCTGGGCGGATGGAACGGCTGTCTGTGTCCACGCCGGTAATGGGGGTGTCCAGACAGTCAAAATCGCCCAGCAGCCTGCCGTCTACTGCCTCCAGCAGTTGAGAGAGCGTAATGATCTCCATTTACAGTTCCTCCTTGCGGGCCTCCAAAGATTTTTGGATAATTGTTTCGCACAGCGCCGCGTAATCGATCCCCGCGGCCGCTGCCTCCTGGGGTACCAGACTGGTGGGCGTCATGCCGGGCAGTGTGTTGATTTCCAGAAAGTAGGGGGTGCCATCGCTGGTGACAATGAAATCTGCCCGGGCATAGACAGAAAGCCCGATGGTGTTGAACACCGTCAGAGCAGCGTTCCCCAGCGCCTTCTCCCAGGCGGCAGGAATGCGTGCGGGACATACCTCGCTGGCGGCGCCGGGCTGATACTTGTTGGCGTAGTTGTAAAATCCCTCCTTGGGGATGATCTCAATGGAGGGCAGAGCCTTGCCGTCCAGCACAGCCACCTGGATCTCCCGGCCCTGAATGTACTCCTCAATCACGGTGCGCCCCCCCAGCCTGGCGCTGTCCTCCAGGGCCTGCTTCAGCTGCTCCCTGTTCTTTGCGATGTACACTCCAATGGAGGAACCGCTGGCTATGGGCTTCACCACAGCAGGGAGCTGAATGCGCTGGGTCAGCTCCTCAACGTTCTCCTCGGTGACGGTGACAGTTTCCCACCTGGGTGTCTTCACCTTATCCGCTACTAACCGTTTGGTCAGATCCTTATCCATAGCGATGGCGGAGCCCAGGCAGCCAGAGCCGGTATAGGGCACACCCAGCAGGTCCAGAGCGGCCTGAATCCGGCCATCCTCTCCGCAGGTGCCGTGAAGGGCCAGGTAGACCACATCCGCATCGGCACACATCTCAAACACACCGGGTCCAATCACGCTGGGACTGTCGTCCCCCCGATTGGTCCGCACCACCTCCAGGTCAGGTGCCTCCCGGGCCACCTGCTTATAGGCCTCCGGAATGGGGGCCACATACAGTCCCCTGCCCGATACAGCACCGTCCAGACCGTAAAACAAATCCATCATCGCCACCTGATGTCCCCGGTTCCGCAAAGCCTGACAAACCATGGCCCCTGAGGACAGAGAAACATTGCGCTCGGGGCTCAGTCCGCCCGCCAGTACAAGTATTTTCATAATACACCTCATTCTGGAAGTCTATGGACATAACAGTCACATTATACCATAGTAAGGTATTCTATCACATCCTTGTCTGATTCTCAACCCTGAGCAGAAATTTTTCCCATATGCTTTCTGAAAAGCAAAATATATGCCTGATTACGCATTGACAGCGGCGCCTTTTTCTTGTATGATACTGCTTGCAGTAAGCTGGACAGCCGCGCGGGCGGGGCGAAAGGCCCGCCTGTGAGGAAAGTCCGGGCTCCGCAGGGCAAGGATAACGGGTAACACCCGCCGGGGGCGACCCTAGGAAAAGTGCAACAGAAATAGACCGCCTCGCC
>JAAVYL010000047.1 GCA_022791075.1 Lawsonibacter sp.
ACCCGGGCGGAGGGATCGTCCACGTCGCAGCCCGCCCAGGACCTGTTGGGCATCCAGAAATCCACCACCATCCCGCTTTGACCCGGGTAGAACCTTTCAAAAATCTCCCGGTAGAGAAGGGACTCCTTGGTAAAGGGCCGGGCGTGGTCATAGTTTTGCCTCAGCCGCTCAAACTCCCCGTCGGTGTACCGGTCCTTGGCGTACTCCTTCAGGTCGTCCACCAGGGAGTGGCCCACTGCGTCGGAGAAGGCGGCTTTCTCCCTCCACAGGATGCTCTCGGGCAGCCAGCCCCCCTCAAAAGCCCTGCGCAGCAGGTACTTGCCTTTTCCGTAGGTGTTCAGTTTTTTTGCCGGGTCGATGGCCATGACATATTCCACAAAGTCCAGGTCGCCGAAGGGCACCCGGGCCTCCAGGGAGTTGACCGAGATACACCGGTCGGCCCGAAGCACATCGTACATGTGCAGCTCCCGCAGCCGCTTTTCCGCTTCCTCCTGGAAGGCCTGGGGCGTGGGGGCAAAGTCGGTGTATTTGTAGCCGAAGAGCTCGTCGGAGATCTCCCCGGTGAGGAGCACCCGGAGATCTGTCTGCTCATGGATGGCTTTACACAGCAGATACATGCCCATACTGGCCCGGATGGTGGTGATATCGTAGGTGCCCAGCAGCTCCACCACTGTCTCCAGGCTGGACAGCACATCCTCTTTGGTGATGATGACCTCGGTGTGGTCGCTGCCGGTGTAGTCCGCCACCTGCCTGGCGTATTTCAGGTCGATAGCGTCGGTATCCATGCCGATGGCGAAGGTTTTAATGGGGGCTTTGCTCCGGCGGGCGGCGATGGCGCACACCAGGGAGGAGTCCAGCCCGCCGGACAGGAGAAAGCCCACCTTAGCGTCGGAAACCAGCCGCTTTTCCACTCCGGCCACCAGCTTTTCCCGGATGTTTCTGCAAACCTCCTCCAGCCCGTCATAGCAGAACCGATCTATCTTGGCAATATCATGATAGCATACAAACCTGCCATCTTTATAGTAGTGTCCAGGCGGGAAGGGCATAACCTCGTCTGTCAGATCCAGCAGGTTTTGGGGCTCGCTGGCAAACAGAATGGTCCCCTGGCCGTCGTACCCGTAGTAGAGGGGCCGAATGCCGATGGGGTCCCGGGCGGCGATGAACTCTTCCGTCTGCCCGTCGTAGAGGATACAGGCAAACTCTGCGTCCAGCATGGCGAACATATCCACCCCGTACTCCCGGTACATGGGAAGGAGAATTTCGCAGTCGGAGCCGCTGCGGAAAGCGTACCCCTTTTCCTCCAGCTCCCGTTTCAGTTTTGCAAAGCCGTATATCTCGCCGTTGCAGACGGCATAGCTGTCCTCCAGCTCAAAGGGCTGCATCCCTTCGGAGGTAAGGCCCATGATAGCCAGACGGTGAAAACCCAGCAGGCCGCTTCCCGTCGGGATAATCCGGCTGTCGTCAGGTCCCCGGCTTTTGGTGCGGTCAAAGCCCCGCTGAAACGCCTCTGAATCGGTCACGGGGCCGCAATATCCAATAATAGAACACATAATGGTTTCCTCCCTTTTTCGGGTTGATCCTGTAGGGGCGGGTATTACCCGACTGCCTTTACGGGATATATACCGGACTCGTAGGGGCGAATGATATCCGCCCCTACAATGCTCACCTCACCCCAAACAGCAGATCACCGTAGGCGGGGAAGGGCCAATATTTCTTCGGGGTGAGGGTCTCGGCCTGGTCGCAGGGCAGGCGCAGCCGGCCCATCCCGGGCAGTATTATGTCCCGAATCATCTCCGCCTCCGCCCTGATTTCTCCGGCGGCGGCCAGGGCCAGAACCGCCTCCTCCAGCGCGCCGGCCTCCCGGTATATCTCGTCGGTGAGGGCGGACAGCTTCTTGATAAGCTCCGTCTCACAGCTGCAGGGACAGTCTGGGACAAGCTCCCGCTTGGCGGCGGCGGTTTTCGCGGTGTCCAGGGCAAAAGCCTGAATGGCGGGGATAATCTCAGTGCGGGCCATGTCTGTCATAGTGTTGGCCTCAATGAGGATAGTTTTGCAGTAGTTCTCCAGTGTCACCTCATACCGGGAAAGCAACTCCGCCTTGGTGAGCACCCCGTGGGAGGTGAGCAGAGCCACATTTTTCTCGTCCAGCAGGTGGGGCACGCAGTCGGGAGTGGCGGGGTAGTTCAGCAGCCCCCGCTTCTCAGTGGCCTCCCTGATCCATGTGTCATCGTAGCCGTTGCCGTTGAAGATGATTCGCTTGTGATCCTGGATGGTCTTGCGGATCATGGTCTGAAGGGCGGCCTGGAAGTCCTCTGCCCCCTCCAGCCGGTCGGCGTAGACCTTCAGGCTCTCAGCCACAGCGGTGTTGAGCATGATGTTGGCGCAGGCGATGGAGTCGGCCGACCCCACCATGCGGAACTCAAACTTGTTGCCCGTGAAGGCGAAGGGAGAAGTGCGGTTGCGGTCAGTGGCGTCCCGGCGGAACTTGGGCAGCACGTCCACCCCCAGCCGGACCTTGCCGGCGTCGATGCTGGTGTAGGGGGCGTCGTACTCAATACAGCCCAGAATGGCGGCCAACTCGTCCCCCAGAAATACGGACACCACAGCGGGAGGCGCCTCGTTGGCCCCCAGGCGGTGGTCGTTGCCGGCGGTGGCCACTGAGATGCGCAGCAGGTCCTGGTAGTCGTCCACAGCCTTGATGACGGCGCACAGGAACAGCAGGAACTGGGCATTTTCATAGGGGGTATCACCGGGGGAGAGGAGGTTAGTTCCCGTGTCGGTGGACAGCGACCAGTTGTTGTGCTTGCCTGAGCCGTTTACTCCCACAAAGGGCTTCTCATGGAGCAGACAGACCAGCCCGTGGCGGGCGGCCACCTTCTGCATCAGCTCCATGGTCAGCTGGTTGTGGTCAGTGGCGATGTTGACGGTGGTGTAGATAGGGGCCAGTTCATGCTGGGCAGGGGCCACTTCATTGTGCTGTGTCTTGGCGAAAATGCCCAGCTTCCACAGCTCGTCATTCAGATCGGCCATATAGGCCGCCACCCGGGGCTTAATGGCTCCAAAATAGTGGTCGTCCATCTCCTGGCCCTTGGGGGGCTTGGCGCCGAACAGGGTACGGCCGGTAAAACGCAGGTCCCGGCGTTGCTCCCACATCTTGGCATCCACCAGGAAATACTCCTGCTCGGAGCCCACGGAGGGAGCCACCCGCCTGGCCTGTGTGTTCCCGAATAGTCGCAGTACCCGCAGGGCCTGCTTGTTCAGCGCCTCCATGGAGCGCAGAAGCGGGGTCTTTTTGTCCAGGGCTTCCCCGTTGTAGCCGCAGAAAGCAGTGGGGATGCACAGAGTTTTATCTTTGATAAAGGCGTAGGAGGTAGGGTCCCAGGCGGTGTAGCCTCGGGCCTCAAAGGTGGCCCGCAGCCCCCCGGAGGGGAAGGAGGAGGCATCCGGCTCGCCCTGGATCAGCTCCCGGCCAGAGAACTCCATGATGACCCCGCCGTCGGGGGAGGGGGAGATAAAGCTGTCATGCTTTTCGGCGGTCACGCCGGTGAGGGGCTGGAACCAGTGGGTAAAATGGGTCGCCCCCCGGGCGATGGCCCAGTCCTTCATGGCCGCCGCCACGGCGTTGGCCACCCCGATATTCAGCTTGGCCCCCTCGTCGATGGTCTTTCTCAGGGACCGGTATACCTCTGCGGACAGATTGGCCTTCATCACCCTGTCATCGAATACCATGCTGCCAAAATACTCCGAAACTGCTGCCATTTTTCTTCACCCTTTCTGCGGTCAAACGCATAAAAAGAGACAAAGACACCTTTCAGAATAAACCGAAAAGACGTCTTTGCCTTTACGGGCGAATTATACGCCCCGGGCGGGATGCTGTCAACCTGTTTTTTCTATTTTTCAGGGATTCTGTTCACAGTGGTGGAAAACAACCCCGGGCTGTGGTATAATACCTGGGAATTTCAATAAAGAGGAGCGGGAGCGGTCATGAAATATACCAGGGAAGAAGTTCTTCAGTATGTCCAGGAGGAGGAAGTGGCCTTTATCCACCTGACCTTCTGCGATGTGTTCGGGTGGCAGAAGAATATTTCCATTGTGCCCTCGGAGCTGTCCCGGGCCTTTGAGTACGGCATCGCTTTCGACGCCTCCGCCATC
>JAAVYL010000048.1 GCA_022791075.1 Lawsonibacter sp.
ACTTTCAAGGCCACCACCGGGGACGACATCGTGGTTTTCACCACCCGGCCCGACACCCTCTACGGCGCCACCTATATGGTCATCTCCCCGGAGCACCGGTTTGTCAGGGAGTGGAAGGACAGACTGCAGAACTGGGACGAGGTGGCCGCCTATGTGGAGGAGGCCGGAAGAAAGTCTGACTTTGAGCGCACTGAGCTGTCCGCCGACAAGGAAAAGACGGGCGTGATGCTCCAGGGCGTGAAGGCGGTTAATCCGGTCAACGGCCGGGAGATTCCCATTTTCATTTCTGACTATGTCCTGGCCTCCTACGGTACCGGGGCCATTATGGCAGTGCCTGCCCACGACACCCGTGACTGGGCCTTTGCCAAAAAATTCGGCTGTGAGATTATCGAGGTGGTCTCCGGCGGCGAGGACGTGCAGAAGGAGGCCTTTACCGCCAAGGACGACACCGGCATCATGGTCAACTCCGACTTCCTGGACGGCATGACCGTCAAGGACGCCATCCCCGCCATCACCAAATGGCTGGAGGAGAAGGGAATTGGCCACGAGCAGGTGAACTATAAGCTCCGGGATTGGGTATTCTCCCGCCAGCGGTACTGGGGAGAGCCCATCCCCATGGTTTGGTGCGACAAATGCGGCTGGACGCCCCTGCCCGAGGACCAGCTGCCCCTGCTGCTGCCGGCAGTGAAGTCCTATGAGCCCACAGACGATGGGGAGTCCCCCCTGTCCAAGATGACTGACTGGGTGAACACCACCTGCCCCTGCTGCGGAGGTCCCGCCAGGCGGGAGACCGATACCATGCCCCAGTGGGCGGGGTCCAGCTGGTATTTCCTGCGGTATATGGACCCCGACAACAACAAGGCCTTGGCCTCCAAGGAGGCGCTGGACTACTGGGGCCAGGTGGACTGGTACAACGGCGGCATGGAGCACACCACCCTCCATCTGCTCTACTCCCGGTTCTGGAACAACTTCCTCCACGACATCGGGGTGATCCCCCACGCTGAGCCCTATGCCAAGCGCACCAGCCACGGCATGATTTTAGGCAGGAACCCCCACTATGTGGGGAATGTGGAGTCCGAGGAGGAGAAGCAGGCCCTCATCGAAAAATATGGAAATCAGGCCCTGCGGCCTTCGGTGAAGATGTCCAAGTCCCTGGGCAACGTGGTCAACCCCGACGACGTAATCCGGGACTACGGTGCGGATACCATGCGCCTGTATATCATGTTTATCGGCGACTTTGAGAAGACCGCCACCTGGTCTGACGAGTCTGTCCGGGGCTGCAAAAAGTTCCTGGACCGGGTGTGGAATCTCAATGAGAAGCTGAAGGAGGGGGAGGTCTGCTCCCCGGACAATGAGAGCGCCATTCACAAGGCTATTAAAAAGGTGTCTGATGACATTGAGGCTATGAAGTTCAACACCGCCATTGCGGCGCTCATGTCTCTGGTCAACGACTTCTATGCCAAAGGAGCTACCAGGGGGGACTACAAGCAGCTGCTGCTCATGCTGTCCCCCTTCGCCCCTCACCTGTGTGAGGAGCTGTGGGAGATGAACAGCTTCGGCGGGCAGGTCTGCCTCCAGAAGTGGCCGGAGTACGACGAGAGCAAGACTGTGGCCGCTACAGTTCAGATGGCCGTCCAGGTGGGCGGCAAGGTGAAGGCCAATATCGTGGTGGACGCGGCTGCTTCCGATGAGGAGATTGTGGCTGCCGCCCTGGCTGAGCCCAAGGTGGCCAAGCTGGCGGAGGGCATGGTCCTGGTCAAGTCCATCGTGGTCAAGGGTAAGCTGGTCAGTCTGATTTTCAAGCCTCAGGCGTAACAGAAAAACAGGGCGGCGAAATTCGCCGCCCTGTTTGGATATGATGTTTACTTGAGGGTGACGTCGTAGACGCCGTAGCGTGATTTCAGCGCCTCTCTCCATGAGTCAACAGAAGAGGTTTCATCTGTCTTCTCAGAAATCAGGGTAAGCTTTACATTGGGGGAACCGCCCAGAGGAACTGTGATGGTCTGGGGTGAGCCGTCCCAGCGAAGCTGATATTCGCCGTAGGAGATGCTGTCCAGAGAGACGTACAGTGTGGCGTTCTCCTGGCGGTCGCCCACATGGCCAACAGTAAAGGTCATGGTCTGATAACCGTCAGTGTTCCAAACGGCGCTGCCGTCAACGGCATCCCAACTCTCACGAATTCCATTGGAGGTGTGATAACTCTTGAGTACCACGCCCCTTGTGTGGTTTTTGCCCGCCACAGAGAAGGATGCGCTGGGGTCGCTGCCATCATAAAGCTCCGCCTCGTTTACCTGATAGGGGAGATGTATGGTCTCGCCGATATAGATGACCATGGTGTCGCCCTCGCTGCCCACGGTGACCTCCTGTCCAAGGGCCTCACTGACGGCACGGATGGGCAGATAGGTGGTGTTATTGTAGAGGAAGGGGGACACGCTGTTGCCAGCGGCGTCCTGGAGGGCGACCTCCTGTCCGCCAATTACCATCTTGATGTCCGGGTAGTAGACCTCAATGGTCCGTTTGGTGATGTTGCTGGCCGCGGCAGTGCCCACCAGCATGGCAGCCACAGCAGCCAGAGTCAGGGTGCGGCGAAAGCTTTTTCCAATGTGTTTCACATCTGTATCCTCTCCTAATATAAAATTTGGCGGGGTCTTTCCGCATTCAGTGTAACAGGTTGTTCACAGTTTGTCAATATTTTACATTGTTTTCCATTCAGAAGTCGAGGCGGAAGACTGCCTTGATCAAGTCACAGAGCGGCGGATCTCGCCGCTCTGTGACTTTTGCGGCCGCTGCCATCGTCAGCGGGGGGTTCTGCTGCCTGACAGGGCGGCGGCCTGGTCATCCTGTCGCTGTCTGGGGTGATTTTCCCGTCCGGGACCTCACTTATGGCAGATAGGCTGACTCGGTGTTCTGGAGCTTGGCAAAGGCCCTGGGGCGCACGACAAAGATCAGGAAAACCAGGTGGAAAAGGCCGGTTATGACCCAGGTTACGGGGTAGGAGAGATACAGGCAGGCCGGTGTGCGGCAGAGGGGGAATATGGCGGCCACCCACAGCAGCCGCAGGCCGCAGGCGCCGACAATAGAGACGAACATGGGAATCACCGCGCTGCCCAGTCCGCGCAGTATGCCCACCAGGGTGTCCATCATGCCGCAGAGTGAGTAGGGACAGCAGATAAAGAGCATTCGAAGGAGGGCCTGCCGGACAACCTCCGGCTCATCGGGGGCGTAAATGCCCGCCAGCGGGGCACCGAAAAAGTAGGCCAGATTTCCCAGCACCAGGCCGGTGAGGGCGGAGAAGGCGATGCACTGCCGGGATACCCTGTCCACCCGGCTGCGCTCAGCGGCTCCGTAGTTCTGGCCCACAAAAGTGATAGCGGCCTGGTTGAAAGCGTTCATGCCGGCGTAGATAAAGCCTTCAATGTTAGAGGACGCAGCAGAGCCGGCCACCAGGGCGGCGTCGTCAAAGGAATTGAGGGAGGATTGAATCACCACATTGGACAGGGAGAACACCACGCCCTGAAGGCCGGCGGGCAGGCCCACCCGGATGATTTGACGGACAACGGTCCAATTCAGGCCCAGCTGTTTTAAATTCAGGTGGAGGGGGCCCTGCTCCTGCGTCATGCACCACACCACCAGTGCGGCGGAGATGTACTGGGAGATGATAGTGGCCAGAGCCACCCCCGCTACATCCAGGTGCAGCTGAATGACAAAAATCAGGTTGAGGAGCACGTTGACCACACCGGAGAAGGTGAGAAAGAACAGGGGGCGGCGGGTATCCCCCTGGGCCCTGAGGATGGCAGCGCCGAAATTATACACAAAGTTGGCGGGCAGACCCAGAAAATAGATGCGCATGTACACGCTGGCCAAATCAATGACGTCAGTGGGGGAGGAGGTCCACTCCAGCAGCCGGCGGGTCATGACGGTTCCCAGCACCATCATTGCTGTTCCGCTGACCAGGGCCAGCGTCATGGCGGTGTGGACGCTGCGGTTTACGCTGCTGTGCCGCCCTGCGCCCAAGTCCCGGGCCACCACCACGTTGGTGCCCACAGAAAGACCAACAAACAGGTTGATCAGCAGGTTGATCAGCGAGGTGTTGGAGCCGACCGCTGCCAGGGCCTCCTTGCCGGCGTAGCGCCCCACCACAGCCACGTCTGCCGCGTTGAACAGCAGCTGCAGGATGCTGGAGGCCATCAGCGGCAGAGCAAACAGCAGAATCTTATCCGCAATGGATCCGCTGCACATGTCAATGGTGTGTTTTTTTCTCACGGCTCATAGTCCCTTCGGAAGAGAAATGTATTTATATACCAGACTATACTACAAAAATATTTGCTGGTCCAGTTAAAAAATGACCAAATCAGCTTTGAATTGCCCAAAATTCCCTGAATTGCGCCTGCAGATGGCTGCCGGAATGGCCTGCCCGAGGTGTACAGCGGCACAGGGGATGGGAGAGACGCTTTTGACAACGGCGGAGAAAATAGGATTGCCGGCCGGGGGGAAAAGGACTATAATAAATTATCTTTTCCTGAAGATGAGAGATCAGGAGAGCCCCGGCGGCAATGAGTACTGACGGAAAGGCGCGCCGGAGCGGCTAAATCATGTTAACGGAGGAAAAAGTATGGGACTGTTTAAGAAAAAGAAGCCGGAGAAGGCCAGACCTGAGACAGAGAGCCCGCTGGAGCAGATGGACCCCTCTGTCCGGCCGGGAGGAGTGTTTATGATACAGCTGCTGATGAAGGAGCGGTGCGAAACGCCCTCCGTCCAGCAGATGACCGAGGTGCTGACCCGCCATATCGGAAGGGTGGAGGCGGCGGAGCCCAGTGGAGAGATGGCCTCCTCCATGGAGCGCGTTGCTCTCTTTGCCGCTATGGAGCACATCGGCAAATTCAGCAACGGCCAGGGGCCGGTGCAGGTGTCCGCTATGCCCTGTGACACCTTTCACCCGGAGAAGATTGACGAGATGAGGCGCAGCCAGATGTGGGATGTGCTGGACGACCGGGACCGCATTTTGTCCGAGTGCAAATACTGTGTCTTTGCCAATGACATGCTTGCCGGCGCACTGGACCCGCTGGAACGGGCCAACCTGGATATGGACTACCTGGAGGCCCTGCTGGAGCTGTATCCCTCCTGTGAGGCGGTGTATTTCCTCAACTCGGGAAAGCTGGTCCGGGCGGAGGCCATTCGCAGCGGGGAGGTTAAGAGCCTGGACCGCTATATCCGTTATGCGGTCAACGTTCGCTTCTTTAATGTTAACGGTACCAACGACCATGTGGTGGATACTCTGGGCATGACCCTGCTGTATCTGGAGGATTTGCAGTATCATTTCCACGATATGGACCCCAACTGGGTGGTGGGCCACGCCTACAGCATGGCCTCCTATATTCTGGTCAACCGCCGGCCTGTCAAGGACGGAGACACCATCGACGGGATCGCCGATGGGCGGATGGAGCAGAGCATTCAGTGGAAATGTCACTTTGAGGATGCGATGATCCAGCCGGGCCGTCCTGTACTGGATGTCTGCATGAACGAACACGCCGCGGGAAACCGGGAGAATTGACGGAAGGCCGCTGAGTCTTTCGCGTTTTGGAGGGATGGCTGATGAATAATGCCCAAAGTGTCCTGCCGAACGGGGAAGCAGAGGGAAAGGGTGACTGGCCGCTTTTTGGGAAGAAGCCGGACAGCGGTCCCAACCCCTATCTGGACCACCCGGCAGCAGTAAGGTTTTTAGAGCTGTATACCGGAACACAGCGGAGGAACTCCAAGCTGTGGATGGAGTATTTCACCTCGGACGCCTTTTTGGATGCGGCCTGGAGCAGGCAGTTTGCTGCGCTCCTGCTGGAGCAGGTGACCCGGCTGGAGGGGGAGTTCCCCCCTGGCAGGGAGTTTTTAACCTGGCTGTATATCGCCTATCAGTTCTCTGCAAAGGATAATGTGGCCTTTAACCGGGGGACCGCGGGGGCGGAGGGGCTGGAGCGGCAGGTCAGCCTTTATCCGGGGGCCGAGTTTGACGGGATGGGGCATATCCTGAAAATTGCGGCCAAGGGGGCCGTCCCCAAGCCGCCGAAGGGCAACGAGCTGGCCATTTTGCAGAGCTTTCTGGACTACCGGCATCTGGTCCGGCTGGCCGAAGCCGGGGTCTGGAACGAACAGACGCTGGAGGAATACCGGGGGGTGGTGAACCGCTATGTTCAGGCCTATATCCGGGAGCGGTGTGAACAGCGGGTGAGCCTGAACTGTGAACGCCACCCCGCCGGCCTGCGGGTGTTTATCCACTTCTTTACCCGGGAGGACCTGCCCGAGGAGGTGTACTATGCCGCGTGGGAGCGGCTGGATCTGAGAAGCGCCGTTATGGGCCGGGCCAAGGTGCTCTATGGCCCCCTGCGGGAGCTGATCATGGAGCGGTTCCCCGGTACCGCCAGTGAAAAACGAGAGAACTATTTTCAGCTCAATCAGGCGCGGGACGCCTGCTACAGCCGGATCAAGGCCCACCCGGAGTGGGAGAAGAGAGAGGTAACGGCCCTGTTTTCCCGTCCGGACCTGCAAAAGGCTCTGCGCAGCCGGCAGTTTGTGGCGGAACAGCTCCTTCCCTATTACAACTGGCTGAATCTCTTTGCCCCCGAGGGGGTTGTCCGCCGGATTGCGGACTTCTACCGGAAGAACCGGGATATTCCAGGCTGGGACCGGGTTGTGGAGGATGCGGAACAGGAGCTGGGGCGCCGGGCCATGGAGCGTTGGGGTGAGAATAAGGCCCGGGTGCGGACCAGGGAGGCCCCGTCCATTGAGCCGGATCTCTCATTGCTGCAGGCCCCTCCGGAACGGGTCTACGCCCAGACCTTGGACGGCCCGGAGCAGGCTGTGATACTGCTGGGGGAGGGAATTCCGGAGAAGGACTGGGAGCCGGAGGAGGAGCGGCAGGCCAGAGAGGTTTTGGAACAGCGGCTGAAGGAGTGGATTGGCCAATTTTCCCGGGGGGAACTGAAGCGGCTGGAGATATACTGCCGCGGCGGGGTGCTGGTGCTCACCAGCGACAGGGCGCAGTATGCCTGCTTCTATTTTGAATACAGCTATGACACCTGGTACGCCATGCTGTCCCAGCCGGAGGTGTATCTGACGGTAGACTGCAAGGACGTGGAGTATGTGACCTTTGGCATGGGACGGATGCCCGGCTACGCCGTCCACCAGAGTCCGGACTCTGTGATGGAGCGGCTGAACCTGGCGTTTGCACAGATTGGCCGGGGCAGGCCCCAGGGCCGGGAGGGAGAGTGCTGGCTGTGGTCCAGCAACACCAATCAGTATAACGGCAGACACAAGAAGCGCATGGCCATGCAGAAGCTGGCAGGGATTCCAGACTGGCGGGCCGGAGATTACATCCTGAGCAAATTTGTCCTGAGCCGCTACCCCGTTCAGTTGGACAGTGTGACGCTGGAAGGGGAGCGGACCCTTACCGACCTCCGGCCGGGCAGCTACGATATGGCCTCCGCCGCCCTGGTCCGGTTTATCCAGAAGAAGCTGGCAAAGCTTCGGCTGAGCTGGGAGTTCAAGGGACCGGAGGGCGGCGTCTGTCAGCGGCATATCGTTCTGCTCCAGGACGGGGGCAGGTTTATGATGGCCTGGCTCCAGGATGACAGGGAGCGGGCGGATTATTATGCGTCGGCCCCGCCCGTCCTGTTTCAGGGCAAAGCCTGGCCTGCCTGCCTGGTCCATCAGGACCTGAGACGGATTCGGAACTGTCTGGACCTGCTGCTGGATGATATAGCCTGCACCGGGCCGGTTGTGGACCGGCCCGGGGAGTTTGTTCCGGCAGAGGGCCCCTACGTCCGGAACCGGGCGGAGCTGATTGGCAGCTGAGCTCCGCGGGAAAAGCTGTTGCCGTTTTGATGCCGAAAGGAGGTATCCTCTCAGGCAGTGAAAGGGGGCGGACACAATGGTCCGTGTTTTGATTGTGGAGGATGAAAAGCCTATCTCCAATCTGATCCGGCTCAGCTTGACCAAGGAGGGATATCAGTGTACTTGCGCATATGACGGCGCGGCGGCGGCGGACTGCCTGGAGCACAGCCAGTATGACCTGATCCTGCTGGATGTGATGCTCCCCCAGATCGACGGCTTCGAGCTGATGGAGTATATCCGCCCTCTGGAGATACCGGTCATTTTTCTCACGGCCCGGGCCTCGGTTCAGGATCGGGTGAAGGGACTGCGGCTGGGGGCGGAGGACTACATTGTCAAGCCCTTTGAGGTCATCGAGCTGCTGGCCCGGGTGGACGTGGTTCTGCGCCGCTATAAAAAGCGGGACATGGTGCTGGAGACCGGCGGGCTGAAAATTGACACCGGCTCCATGCAGGTGTGGCGGGATGGGGAGGAGATCAGCCTGACCAGAACAGAGTATGAGCTGCTCCTCCTCTTCGCCCGCAACCCCCGGCGGGCCCTGTACCGGGAGACCATCTACGAGCGGGTGTGGGGGGAGGAGTATCCCTTCGGCAGCAAGGCAGTGGACCTCCACGTCCAGCGGCTGCGGAAAAAGGTGGGCTGGGAGCATGTGCTCCAGGCGGTAAACAAGGTTGGCTACCGGCTGGAGGTGGAGCAGTGAGGTTCCATCTGAAAATAACCCTGTGTATGCTGGCCCTGCTGTCCCTCTTGTTCGGGGCGGGGAGCAGTCTGCTGATTTCCGCCTCCTTTCGGGACGCCCTGGAACGGGAGAAGACGGCTGCCTTCGGCGATTACCGCATGGCCTGGGGTACCCTTCAGATTGTAAACAGCCTGAATCCGTATCTGGACCGGAAGGCCATCTCCCAGACCATGGAGCAGCTGTATAAACAGAACGGGGCCGCCTGGACAGACCTGCGGCTGTCCACTGGGGAGGAAATCATTTATGAGGCGGGAGCGGTGCAGTCCTCCTTCCTTCAGGCCGCCGGGGATATGGAGGTACCAGGGCCCGGCGGATGTCTGTTCCGGGTGGCGGACGGACCGGAGGGGAGCCGTTTTCTGGTCTTTTCCGGGGCTGTGGAAACCAATGGGGATGTGCTGTATCTCACCACCAGCCACGACATCTCCGCCCTGTATACCACCCGGCAGGTCCAGCAGAGGACCCACCTCCAGGTGTTTCTGGTGATGTGCCTGCTGTGCGCAGGACTGTCCTACACGGTTTCCCGGGTGCTCACCGCACCGCTGGAGGGGCTGTCCCGGGCCTCACGGGCCATTGCCTCCGGCAACTTTTCCAGCCGGGTGCGGATCCGGTCTCAGGATGAGATTGGGGCGGTGTCGCAGGACTTCAATGCTATGGCGGAGCGGCTGGAGGGCCAGATTTCAGAGCTGTGCCAGTCCGTGGAGCGGCAGGAGCGGTTTGTGGCCAGCTTTGCTCACGAATTGAAAACCCCCATGACCTCCATCATTGGCTATGCTGAGCTGATTCGGAGCGGGACCCTGACAGCGGAGGAGCGGACCGAGGCGGCAGGCTATCTCTATTCTGAGGGCAAGCGGCTGGAGAGCTTGTCCCGGAAGCTTCTGGATATGCTGGTGATCCGGGAAGGGAATCTGCCCCTGACGGCGGTCAGCCCCAAGTCGCTGATTGAGGACCTGTCAGAGCGGCTGAGGCCTTTCTACGCCGACCAGGGAATTGCCGTGGTATGTGACTGCCAGGAGGGGCTGTGTCTGCTGGAGCCGGACCTGACATGGTCACTGCTGCTGAATCTGGCGGACAACGCCAGGAAGGCCATGGCGGAGAACGGAGGGGAGCTGTGCTTCCGTCTGGAGATGCTGGAGGACGGCTGCCTCATCCAGGTCCTGGATGAGGGCCGGGGCATCCCGGCCCATGCCCTCGGCCACCTGGCTGACGCCTTTTACCGGGTGGACAAGGCGCGTTCCCGGGAACAGGGGGGCTTTGGCCTGGGTCTGTCCCTGTGCCGGGAGATTGCCTTTCTCCATCATGGAGATATTTGGTTTGAAAACCGGCCCCAGGGCGGCGCGTGCGCCTCCGTGCAGCTGAGAGGAGGGCGGCCATGAGAAAACGGAGCCGGTATGTACTTCCCCTCATCACCCTGCTGCTGGCCGTTCTGGGAGCGGCCATGCCCTGGCTAGCCTCCTGGATGCAGGACGCCCGAATCAGCGGGTTCCAGGAGCGGCTGGAGCTGAACGCGGTGAATCTGACCCTTCAGCAGGACGGCAGCGTGGAGGAGGCCTTGCAAATTGCAGCCTCAGACTGTGAAGCGATTCTCTGGGAGGACAGGACGAATTTGACTTGGGAGGAGGCGTTTGAGGAAGCGAGAAGGGTGGTGGCAAAGATGGGCAGCTATGACCTGCTGGGCAAGAACGAGCTCAGGCGGCTGGAGAAGACCGGCGGACAGGCGGAGCCGTACCTGCTGGTGACCAAGGATGGCGCCTCCGCCCTGGTATGGACCTGCTGGTGGAATACGGAGGGGGGGCTGCTCTGCGCTGTCACCGTGGACGACGCAACGGGGAAGGCTGTACGCATTCTGGCGCTGAACGGCGAGGAAGTAATATCGAGCGATCTGCCGCAGACGAACGATCTGTCACAGACAGCAAAGAATACCTATGTGCGATTGGAAAAATGGCTCATGTTTTTAGAGGGTTACTATGGCATCATACCTTCTAACGTGGAGGAGTGGACAGAACGGACGGAGGGGGGCTTGGTTTCCAGGTTCGACATTGGCTTTGCCGAGGAGGAGGGTGAGGAGCTCTGTGAGATGAGACTGAACATGTATGAATCCGGGGTCAGCTTCAATTACTGACCGGCCGATGCCAAATTGATGGCGGACGGATGACGATTTAAAGAATCGCCGCGCTATACTGGAGGCATCCAGTTGTAGTGAGGTGTTTACCATGAAGAAACAAAACAGGGCAGCAATGAGACGCAGGCAGCGGACGCATTCCAGAAGCCCGTGGTCGTGCCTGCTTTCCATGGCGGCGCTGCTGCTGGTCGGCGTACTGTGCGCAGCGGCGCTGTCTGCAGGGGAGGAGAATACCGCTGATGAGGACGAGCATGCCAGGCAGCTTGCCAGTCAGGTGGCTGGGAGCGTCATGCCTCCGGAGGAGCTGCCTCCGAACGCCCTGCTGCCGCCGCCTGCCCAAAAGGGGACTGTTGCCGGGCGGGAGCCGAAGACGGCTGACGGCTGGGAATTGCTTCTGGTCAACCGCTGGAACCCGATTCCGGAGGACTGTTCGCCTTCACTGATCCAGTTGAAAAACGGACTTTATGTGGATGAGAGATGCTATCCTGCCCTCCAGCGGATGATGGATGCCTGCCGGGGGGCCGGGCTGTCCCCGGTGATCTGCTCAGCATACCGCGCCTGGGAGGACCAGGAACTGCTGTTTCAAAGCAAAGTCAGCCAGCTGGAGGACCAGGGATATTTGCTGGAGGATGCAGAGGCGGAGGCTGGAACGGTCATCGCGCTCCCAGGTACCAGCGAGCATCAGACCGGCCTGGCTGTGGACATCGTGGATCTGAACAACCAGAAGCTGGACCGGTCTCAGGAGGATACCGCCGTACAGGGGTGGTTGCTTGCCCACAGCTGGGAATACGGCTTTATCCTCCGCTATCCCAGCGGGAAGAGTGAAATTACTGGTATTATCTATGAGCCCTGGCACTACCGCTATGTGGGGGAGGCGGCTGCGAAAGAGATTCACAGCCGGGAGATCTGTCTGGAGGAGTATCTGGAGGGATAACCTGGCTGGGATGCGCGCCGATGGTGTTTTGGGCATGAAAAGAGAAAGGATTGGAGACATAATGAAGTGTTTTATGCCCGAGGAGCTGTCCGGCTACTGTCAAAAGCTGCTGACCGGCATCGGCGTGGACCCCTGGTGTGCCCAGGTGACCGCGGATATGCTGGTGGACGCGGATATGTGCGGCGTCAGCTCCCACGGAGTGAGCCGGATGTCCATTTATGTTCAGCGGATCCAGCGGGGGCTGGTGGCAAAGGAGAACCGGATTCAAATTGTGGAGGAGGGCCCCTCCACCCTGGTGGTGGACGCGGGAAATACGCTGGGTGCGCCCAGCGCACGATTTACGATGGAGGCCTGTATCCGTAAGGCGGGTGAGACTGGCTGCTGCTTTGCAGCTGTGAGAAATTCCAACCATTTCGGCACCGCTGCCTACTACACAAGAATGGCGGCGGCGCAGGGGATGATTGGCTTTGCCTGCACCAATCTGACGGGGAAAATTGCTCCCCACGGCAGTGCGGAGCCCTTTATGGGGACAAATCCCTTCTCTGTGGCGGCGCCGTCAAACGGGGCCCCCGTGGTGCTGGATATGACGCCCAGCGTTGTGGCCCTGGGCAAGCTGATTCTGGCCCAGAAGCTGGGCCAGGAGATCCCGCTGGGCTGGGCTCTGGATGAGGAGGGGGCACCGACCACGGACCCCGCCGCCGGGCGCAGGGGCTCTCTGCTCCCCATCGGAGGGCCGAAGGGCAGCGGAATGGCTGTTATGGTGGAGATTCTCAGCGGAGTTCTCAGCGGGGCAGGCTGGGGCCCCCACCTCCATGACCTCTATGAATTTGACGCGCCCCAGGGGGTGGGCCACTTTATGGGGGCGATAGATATTGGGCGCTTCATCCCGGTTGATGAGTTCAAGGGGAGAGTGTCTGATATGGCGCAGGAGATAAAGCAACTGAAACGGACGGAGGGAGCGAAGGAGATCCTGTTGCCCGGAGAGCGGAGTGCCAGACAGGCGGAGAAGAGCTGCACAGAGGGGATTGAGCTGCCCCAGTCGGTGTATGAGGAGTTGGCCGAGCTGGGCCGGCCCTTTGGATACAGCCTGTAATGCCCAAAAGCTCAGCGGAGAACCGTGACAGAAAGGAAGATGCGATATGAATACTCCACTCATCGAGGGCTGTGTGGACTCCTATGCGTCCTGTGCCGCGGCCTGCCGCGGCGGCGCCGACCGGCTGGAGCTGTGTGCCAACCTGGCCATTGGCGGTACCACACCCTCCCCCAGCTTGTTCAGACAGGTGAAGAGGGATTTTTCCATTCCGGTCAATGTGCTGATTCGCCCCCGCTTTGGCGACTTCCTCTATACGGATCCGGAGCTGGAGGAGATGTGTGAGGACATCCGGTGCTTTTGCGGGCTGGGAGCCAGCGGTGTGGTGATCGGTGCACTGACCCCCGACGGGGCGCTGGATACAGAGAAGCTGGGGCGTATGGTGGACTGCGCCGGGGGGAAGGATGTCACCCTGCACCGGGCCTTTGACATGACCAGGGACCCCTTTGAGGCCCTGGAGGAGGCCGTCCGGCTGGGTATTCGGACAATTCTGACCTCCGGACAGGCGCAGAGCGTGACGCAGGGAGAGGAGCTTCTGAGGCAGCTGCTGGACCGGGCGGCGGGCCGGATTGATATCATGGCCGGCTGCGGGGTGAGGAAGGAGGATATTGAAGGGGTATACAGCCATACCGGCGTCCGAATTTTTCACACCACGGGCCGCAGGGGGCCGGTTGACAGCGGGATGCGCTACCGCAGGGCCTCGGTCTCTATGGGGCTGCCGTCGCTGTCAGAGTATGAGCTTTGGCAGACGGATGAGGAGGAATTCCGCGCGTGTGCGCAGATTGTCCATGGGCTGGGGGGAAAATAGTCGCTGTTTCAACGTTAGATGTGCTAAACTATGTGCTAAACTGTAAAAGACTCCTTAGGGCTGTCCGATATGGACAGCCTTTTTTGCTGTATCTGCCGGGAAAAGCAGTTGCGGAATTTGACGCTTTATATTAAAATAGGCAATGGGAAAAGGATTCTGCCGGATGGAGGTTGAGCATGTCGAAACTGACTGGAAAGCTGTTTGGAAGTCCTCAAGTTTCCGCCGAAGGGCGGACGCTGAGCCTGCCCTATAAAAAAGCAGAGGCCCTTTTATATTATTTGCTGAGAAAGGGCCGGGCGGCGCGGGGAGAACTGGTTGGCCTGCTCTGGCCGGAGACTGACGACCAGACCGCAATGAAAAATCTCCGCCATGCGGTCTATTCCATCCGCAAGGAGCTGGGGTGGGACCCCTTTCTGGGAGGGCAGCGGACGGTTTTGGAGCTGACCCATGAGGCGGAAATTTGGTGTGACGTGTCAGAATTTCTGGCCTCCGGAGCCCCGGAGCTGTATGGCGGAGAGTTTTTGAAGGGATTTTCCGTGCCCAAGGCAGATGGCTTTGAGGACTGGCTGTCGGGGGAGAGGGCCATGCTCCGGTCCCGGTATCTCCGGGGTCTTCTGGAGGCGGGGCAGGAGGCCTTCCAGCAGGGGAAGCTGGACCAGGCGGAGAAGCTCTGTACCGCCTATCTGGTGGAGGATCCCATGGAGGAGAATGCAGCTGCACTGCTGATGAGGGTCTGTTGTAGCCGGCAGCAGTTCCGGCGGGCCATTGGATTATACCATGACCTGTGCCGGAATCTGTCCAGCGAGTATGGCGTTTCACCGCTGAAGGAGACCACCGCCCTGTATTACAAAATCGCGGACCAGTGGAATGCCTCCGCGTCTCAGCCGGAGGAGCCGGACAGCGGTCTGCTGGTGGGCAAGAGCCAGGCCCTGCAAAAGCTGCTCTCCCTCTGCAGCGCCGGCGAACGTCACGCTCCATGCCTTCTTTTGGAGGGGGAGGCAGGGGTGGGAAAGACCTATCTGCTCGACCATTTTCTGGCGCATTATGACCTGTCTGACTGGCTGATTTGCCGCAGCTTTTGTTATCAGACGGAGGCAGGGGGGTCTCTGGAGCCCTGGAACTCCATAATGGTGAGTCTGGCCGCTGAGCTGGAGCTGCGCCATGTCTCGGTTCCGGACAGCTACATCCGAACCGCTGCCGACCTGTTTCCCGGCCTGGCACCTGATTGGGAGTGCCGCCTCACCGCTCCGGACCAGGACTACCCGCTCCAGTCCAACTACTACGCCGCCCAGCGCAGTGCCCTGGCCATCTTCTCCATCGCGGCCCGTCAGGTCCCTATCCTGCTGATTTTTGAGGATATACACTGGATGGACCGGAACAGCGCGCAGCTGCTGTCTGCCTTTCTGCGGCACCTGCGGGAGCAGGACGTGGCAGTTATCTGCACCAGTCGTGACATTATCTCCGGTCATGTGGTGCACTTGGTGGAGGAGGGACTGCGGGACAAGGTGCTCCAGCGCCACATGCTGCGCTGCTTCAGCCGGGAGGAGAGCCGGTGTTTCCTGCGGCGGTGCGCGGGCCGGGAGCTGAGAGAGGAGCTTATGGACCGCATCTATCAGAACACTGGAGGAAACGCCCTGCTGCTGGTTCAGATAGCTGACGCTTTGGCGGAAAAGGGGGACCTGGAGAAGCTTCCCCAGATGCCGGAGGACATCATCACCTACCGGCTGTCCGCCCTGTCTCAGGACGAGCGCCGGGTGCTGGAGCTGGTCTCCATATTTGCCGGACAGACTCCCTTTGACGCGCTGTCAGCAATCCTGTGCATGGACATTCTGGAGCTGACCTATCTGTGCCAGCAGCTGACCCAAAAAAAGCTGCTGGCGGAATCGGTCCGGGACGGCGAGCTGGAGTACTGCTTTGCCCATGAGAAAATCCGGGCTGCCGTTTCCCGGCAGCAGTCGGAGTCGGGCCGCCGCCTGCTCCACCTCCGGGCGGCCAGATATCTGGAGAGCCGGATGGAGAGCGGCGGAATCTCCCTCTATAACCAGCTGATTTACCACTACCTTGCAGGCGGAGACAGGTTTCAGACCTTCCGGTACCGGATTCTCTCTCTGGATGCCTACGCCGGGCTGTGCTATGAGGTTTTGCCCACCTTGAATGAGGATTCGGAAACCAAGCTGAATGGAAAGGATGAGCTGCTGGACTATTTCCGCACCATGGAGACGGAGCTGGCCGAGCTGCGCCGCTTTGCCGGGGGTGAGACGTATAAGGAGCTGAACAGACTGGAGAGGATGCTGCTCCACGCGGAGAGCCGCTGCTGCATTCACGACGGATGCTATCAAAAGGGGCTGGCGGTATTGGAACGCCTGCTGGCCCTGTGTGATGCGGCGGGGGAGAGGCGTATGGCGGTCCAGGCCCATCTGCAGCTTGTGTACTACGGCATCCAGACAGGGGACTGCCAGGTTATGGAGGAGCACCTGGAGAGGATTGAAACCCTTCTGCGGGGAGAAGAGGACTCGGCGGACTTCGGCGTGTGGCTGCGGCTGTCCGGCCTGCTGGAGGTGATGCAGGGCCGTTATGTCCAGGCCAGGGAAATTCTGGCCCGCTCCATCCGCACCTTTCAGGCGTTGGACCCGGATGTGGACGGCCGCTATGCCATTAACATCGCGGGGGTGTATAACTATATCGCAGAGAGCTATCGGCTGGAGCAAAATTATGAAATGGCCTTCTGGAATTATGACCAGGCCATTGCCTACAACCGAAGCCGGGGCTATTACCCGGGCGCCGCCCTGTTTTACACGAATTACGGGGTGGCCGCCTATCAAAGCGGACGGCGGGCGGAGGCCAAAAAGCTGTTCCGATATGCGGTGAACATTTATGAGGAGTCCCATGAGTACTGCGAATACCCCGTTGCCCTGTCCTACCTGGCGCTTTATGACGCGCAGGAGGGCTGTCTTACCCGGGCGTCGGAGCGGCTGACTTACGCCCTGGAGCTATGTGACGCCATCGGGTCCCCCTGGTGGAAGGGAATTTTCATCTACATGACGTGGAAAATCCGGCTGCTGATGGAGCGGCACAAGTGGATCTGCCCGGAGCTGGAGGCCTTGTGGCCTGTCAGTCAGGAGGAGCACTGTCTCTGGTGTCTGTCCTATCTGCGCCGGCTTCAGCCCCGGATTGAGACTGAGGAGATGGAACAGGAGCTTCTGAGAGTGACAGGCGGCACGGTATCCCGCCGGGAAAGAAAAGGAGAGGAGTGAGACGATGTTTAAGCTGCTGCTGGGACGGGCCGGCTCCGGCAAGACCACTGCGGTGCTGAGCCGGCTGTGTGAGGCAGGGGCGGAACGGCCCCAGGTACTGCTGGTGCCGGAACAGCAGTCCCACGAGACAGAGCGGGCGCTGTGCAGGGCGGGCGGACCTCAGATCAATCTGAAGGCCGAGGTGCTGTCCTTCAGCCGTCTGGCCAACCGCATCTTTCAGACCGCCGGTGGCCTGGGGGAGGAGGAACTGGACGGCGGCGGACGGGTGCTGCTTATGTATCGGGCGGTGCGGAATTCGTCTCAGGGCCTGAAGGTCTATGGCCGGCCCTCCAGACGTCCCGCCTTCCTCAGCTCCCTGCTGGCCACTGCAGACGAGCTGAAGAGCTGCTGTGTGCCTCCGGATGTGCTGATTCAGGCGGGGAGAGAGGCCCCGGGGCCCGAGGGGGATAAGCTGCAGGACCTGGGGATCATTTTTGGAGAGTACGACGCACTCACGGAACAGACCGCCCTGGACCCCCGGGACCGCCTCACCCGGGCGGCGGAGAAGCTGCGGCAGTGCCAGTGGGGCCAGGGCAAGGACATTTGGCTGGATGGCTTTACCGATTTTACCCCTCAGCAGAGGGAGCTGGTGCGGCTGCTGATGGTTCAGGGGGTCTCCCTGACCGTCACCCTCACCTGCGGCCGTCTGGAGGAGGATGAGGGGGGTATTTTCACCCCTGCGCAGAGGACGGCCAACGCCCTGCTGCGGCTGGCCCGTGGGGAAGGAATCCCCTGTGAAGTGGAACACCTTGTCACAGAAGCTGCGGGGAAGGCAGAGCCTCTGATCCATCTGGAGCGGGCCCTGTTTGGGGAATCGGCTCAGACTGCCGTCCCCTGCGAGGGCGCGGCGGAGCTGTTTCAGGCGTCAACCCCCCGGGGGGAGGTGGAGTGGACCGCCGCCCGCATCCTCCGGCTGGTCAGGGAGGAGGGGTACCGCTTTCGGGATATTGGTGTGGCAGCCCGGAATTACGGGGCTTACCAGGATCTGGTGGAGTCGGTTTTTGGCCGGTATGGAGTGCCGGTGTTTTCCTCCGCCATGGCAGATATTTTGGAAAAGCCGGTGATGGCGCTGGTCACCGCGGCGCTGGACACCGTGTCGGGGGGATACCGGTATGACGATGTCTTCCGATATCTGAAAACCGGTCTGGCCGGTCTGCCCCAGGAGGACATCGACCTGCTGGAGAACTACGCCCTGAAATGGGGACTTCGGGGCAGCCGCTGGACCCAGAGCAAGGAGTGGTCATGGCATCCCAGGGGCTATGGACAGGAATGGAAGGAGGAAGACCGGGCTTTCCTGGCGCGGGTGGAGGAGGCCAGGCGGCAGGTAACTGTGCCTCTGGAGCTTCTGCGGAAAAACAAGGAGCGGACCGGACGGGGACAGGCGGTTTCCCTGTACAGCTTTTTTGAGGAGATCGGCCTGCCCCGGCGGCTGGAGGACCGGATGAATCTCCTCCTCGACCGGGGCCAGCCCGCCTTGGCGGAGGAGTACCGGCAGCTGTGGGACATCCTGTGCAGCGGCCTGGAGCAGTGTGCCCGTCTGCTGGGGGACGCCCTGA
>JAAVYL010000049.1 GCA_022791075.1 Lawsonibacter sp.
CGGCGTGAGCAAGTCCATCAACGGCGGCTTCGGCATGGTGCTGGACGGCTCTGAGCGCGTGGACCAGATCCTGCGGATGTCCATGCCCTGGGACGTTATGGTGGGTGTCTCCCGCCGCGCCTGGGCCCGCAACGACAACGCTTTGTCCACTGCTGCTGAGTACAACAAGCTCTATGAGGGCCAGGACCACATCACTCTGCCCTACGTCGCTGACGACGCAATCGTTGACAAGGCTGTCAAGGGTATGAAGGGCTGAGAAAATACAGAGCTATTTCTTTGGAGAGGGGCCTGAAAGGGCCCCTCTTTTTCATTGAGGACTGGGATGGTTCTCTTAAAAAAATAATTACTGAGGGGCAGCGGTTGAAAAGAAAGGGCAAAAAGCTTATAATATTACACAGGAAATATCCGCCGCCCTGGCGAGGCGCCGGTAAGAGCTGCTGTTCAGAAAGTCCGCCTGCCAGCCGAACGGTGATAAGGAGAATTACAAGGTATGAGCAAAATTTCCTGTAAATTGTTTGGAGTCCCTCAGATTACAAAGGATGGGCAAAATGTGTTTTTGCTCTATTCAAAGATTAATGCCCTGCTGTATTACATGCTGGTGACCAAGGTGGCCAGCCGGGATGAGGTGGCGGGGCTTCTCTGGCCCGATGAAGATGAGCGGGTGGCGAAAAAGAATCTGCGCAATGCGATCTATCAGACCAAAAAGTCGCTGGGGGAGGACCTGTTCCTCTCCTCCCAGAAATCCTTTCTGATTTTGAATGAGTCGCTGGACATTGAGGTGGATGTGGACCGGTTTCTCCAATCCCCCAAGGAGAACCTGCACCTGTACACCGGGGACTTCCTCCAGGGCTTTTATCTGAAGGAGGCAGAGGGCTATGAGGACTGGGTGATCCGGATGCGGACCCTCTATGAGCAGAAGTTTACCTCCGAGTGCTTTATGAAGAGCCAGGAGGACATTCAGAACAAGCAGTATGACAACGTGGAGGACCATATCCGCCGGCTGATTGAGGTGGATGAGTTTGACGAACGGAATTTCCGGCTCTTGATGCGCCTGTTTCAGGACACCGGACGCAGTGGAAAGGCCATTGAGACCTATTACGACCTGTCTAAGCTGCTGCACAAGGAGCTCGGCATTGCCCCCGACAAGAAGACGCGGGAAATTTATGAGCAGGCCCTGGAGTCCATCAGCGTGGATACAGACAGGGGGAGCACCCCGGCCTCCTTCTTCTTCGGCCGGTACCCGGAGATTGCCGCCCTCCAGAAGGCGCTGAAGGCCTTTGAGCAGAAGAAGGACTGTAAATCTGTTTTTATCACCGGCGAGTACGGCGTGGGCAAATCCACCCTGATGCAAAAGATTCTGGAGGAGAGCGGAGGAAGGTTTTTTCGGATAGAGGTCCAGTGCTATCAGGGAGAGCAGGAGATTTCCCTCCGGCCCTGGAGCAGGATGGTTCGGACCCTGAACCAATATCTCCGTCAGGAGGGGCTGACCCCTCCTGACCAGTGGCGGGAGCTGATGTGTGACATTTTTCCGGATTTTGAGGAGAACCTGCCAAGCAGAAGGTTTTTGCTGCCGGAGGAGCGGATGACGCTGTCCGCAGCGGCCCACACCATTGCCGAGCTGCTACACTGGCTGGCTAAGCGGGAGCAGGTCATACTGATTTTTGAGGATCTGCAGTGGATTGATACGGACAGCCTGTCTGTACTGACAGCGGCGCTACTGGAGACAGATCCGGAGGATGTGATGCTGCTGGCTACCTGCGGCAGCGAGAGACGGTGGCAGGTGAAGGACGCGATGGTTATGCTGGGCCGCAGGTGCGGTACACTTACAGTACAGCTGGAGCGGTTCAGCATTGAGGCTTGCCACCATTTTATCGAGGAGGCCCTGCCGGAGCATAAATTGACCGGGGAAATTTTAGAGAGGCTGTATCATGAGACAGAGGGCAACCCCTTCCTGCTGAACGAGTATATCGGACTGCTGAAGCGGGGGGAGAGTCTGGACCAGATGCCGGCGGCTATGGTGGAGGTGCTGCAGGGGCGGTTTCTCTATCTGTCTCAGGAGGAACTGGATTTTGTCAACACACTGTCCTTTTTCCAGAGCGAGGTACTGTTCTCAGTCTTCCTGTCGGTGATTGAAAAGGACCAGGAGGAGGGCCTGGTATGGCTGGAGGCCCTGGTGGACCGGCAGATTCTGGCGGCGAGAGAGACGGCGGAGGGGATTGAGCTGTCGTTTGCCCATCCGAAGCTGCGGGAGTATCTCTATAAAATCCAGCCCAGCTTTAAAAAGAAGCTCCTCCATGAAAAAATCGGCTTGACGCTGGAGCGGGTGCTGGACAGCAGCCACTGGGACGCCAAGCTGAACACAGAGCTGATTTATCACTTCTCTGAAGCGGGGAACTATTTGAAGGCGCTGAAATACCAGATCGATACCTTGAACCACTGCCTGAATTTCAGCCACGAGATGTTCCCGGTCCTCAACACCATTGAGGAGGAGGAGAATGTGGGCGTCTATATGTCTCGGGAGCAGATCAGCAAGCTGTTCCACGACCTGGAGAGCAGCTTTGACAGGGTTCAGGCGACGGAGCGCAGATCACCGGAGCTGGACCGGATGGAAATGGAATTCTTCTATATGAAGGGGCGGTATCTGATTCGGGAGGGCAGCTATGATGACGGACTGGAGAATATCCTCAAGGTGATTGAGAAGGCCCGGCAGATTGGAAATCGAGACTATATGCTTCGGGGCTACAAGCAGATGACCCTCTACCATCTCCAGGTCAACAATTTGGGGGAGATGGAGGAATATATCGAACGGACGCTGAACCTGGCAGTGCAGTGCAACTACCACAAGGAAATTGGAGTGTCCCTCCGACTTAAGGGACTTTGCAGCATGATGGCAGGGGATTTTCAGGCGGCGGAGCGGCTGCTCAGCGAGTCCATCAACACGCTTGGCGTGACAGAGATGATGGCCCGGCGGTATGCCACCAATATTGCCGCCGCCCATAACTATATCGGAGAAATCCGCATGGCTGAGGGGAGATACTCCGAGGCGATGGAGCTGTTTTGCAGGGCGATCAGCCTGTGTGAGGGGGAAAAGGTGGCCTCCAGCCTGTCCTATTTCTACATCAACGCAGGAAAGGCCGCCTACTGCCAGGAGGATATGTCCACAGCCAAGGAGTATTTCAACAAGGCATACGCGTTGTATGGGGAGTTTGATTCCCTGTGGCGCAGGCCGGTGCTGGACGCCTATATGGCGCTGGCCTTTGTGCGGGAGGAGAATTTTGAGGAGGCACTGTATCACCTGGTGGTGGCCCGCAAGCACCTGGAGGCCATCAAGGACCCCAGCGAGCTGGGGACGGTGTTCTTTGCAGAGGCGCTGATTCGCAGGCTGTGTGACCAGCGGCCCGAGGTGAAGCGCATCTTTGGGGCCTATCTCAATTCCGGGGAGGATTATTACTGCAGGCTGGCTCTGGAGCACCTGAATCCCTACTGCAACCGGTATGAGATTCAGAAGCTGAAGCCAGAAAGAGAAGATCCGGCGACAGAGCCGGTAAAATAGGAAAAGGAGATGTTTGTGCAATGAAAGGGAGAAAGGATTTCAAGCAGAGAGGCCTGTCGCTGCTGTGCTGCGGGGCTATCGTACTGAGCCTGGGGGCCCTGGCCCCCGCGGAGACCGGCGCAGAAATGGCCAAAACGGGTCAGTTCACCACCTACAGCAGCTCGGGCAGCCACATCGGCGTCATTGACAAGGACAATACGCTCTGGATGTGGGGCAGAAACGCCAGCGGCGAGCTGGGAAATGGGGGCAAGGGGAACGACAGCCGCTATGACGGGATCTATCAGACTGTGCCGGTTCAGGTGATGGAGGACGTCGCTTCTGTCAGCTGCGGCGGCAATGTGACCGCGGCCCTCAAGCTGGATGGCTCTCTTTGGATGTGGGGGAGCAACAGCTATTACCAGCTGGGCAACGGCGGCGAGGGAAACGCAAGGGCGGAGTTAAAAAATGCGCGGGAGCAGCTGAAGGTCTACCAGACCGTGCCTGTGAAGGTGATGGATGACGTGGCGGCGGTCAGCTGCGGCGGGAACCATACCGCGGCCATTAAAAAGGATGGCTCGCTCTGGATGTGGGGGGACAATACCCCGGGGGCGCTGGGCAACGACAGAAAATATGATTACATTGTCAACGATTTTGCGCCCAACGACCGGCATGTCTATCAAAGCACGCCTGTGAAGGTGATGGAGGACGTGGCGGGGGTAAGCTGCGCAGGCTATTTGAACTGCGCTGTGACCGCTGTCGTCAAGAAGGACGGTTCTCTCTGGATGTTCGGCGGCAACAGCTATGGCGCTGTTGGCAACGGCGGCGGCGGAGATGTGCATGTCCACAACCTGTACTGGGCTCAGACTGTCCCCTATCAGGTGCTGGACGATGTGGTCCAGGTCACCACAGACGGTGCGGTGACCTCCGCGCTGAAGTCGGATGGAACCGTCTGGTCCTGGGGCGGAAACCCCAGCCTGGTTGGAAACGGAAAATATGGAACAACACCTTCTCCGGTCCAAATTGCGGAGGATGCAGCGGCAGTGGGGCAAAGGTCCCTGATAAAGAGAGATGGTTCCTTCTGGATGTGGGGCCACACAATTCCGGATTTTGGGGTGAAGCCCACCCATCCGAACACCGGCTCTGAGCCGGCTCCGCTGAAGCTGCTGGACGGTGGTGTGGCGTTCGGTGCCTATAACGCTTTGATCAAGACCGACGGGACCGTTTTGCAGTGGGGCAATGTCCCCATGGGAAACGGAACGGTACCGGGCGGCACAGAACGGGTTGGTTTTAAGGCCGTTACTCAGGTTCCCAATATTACGGTGAAGCTGGCGGAACATCAGGAGCAGCCGGTGACGCCGCCGGAGCAGGAAAAGCCGCCCGTGACACCGCCGAAGGGACTGATGGACAGCGGCAGCGCGTCAGTGGCCAAACTGTCCAAGGGGGAGATGGCGCAGCTTCTGGCGGCTGCCCCCACCCAGATGCCCAGCGATATTTTTGTAACGGTTCCCTCCTGTACGGTGCCCTACTCCGCCGGTCAGGTGAGGGGGGAGGTGCTGGACATGGCGGCGGAGCGGCTGAGCGCCCTGCGGCGGATTGCCGGCCTGCCCGCCGTGACGGCAGACCCGGGGCTGTGTGAGCAGGCCCAGTATGGCGCGGTGATTCTGGGCAAACTGGGGACCCTGAGCCACACCCCGGACAGACCCGACGACATGGACAAGGACTTTTATCAGAAGGCCTATGACGCCACCTCCAGCAGCAACATCAGCGGCGGCCGGAGGTTTTTGGAGACGCCGGACGGCTTTATGGACGACAGCGACGCCAGAAATGTCTACCAGCTGGGACACCGCCGCTGGCAGCTCAATCCCAAGCTGGGCAAGGTGGGCTTCGGATATGTGGATAACGGAAACGGCTACAGGCGGTTTACCGCGGAAAAGGTTTTTGATTCCAGCGGCAATACCAGCGACTATGAGTTTATTGCGTGGCCTGCCTCCGGAAATTTCCCCAACGACCTGAGCGCATTTAATAAAAATACCGCCTGGAGTGTGTCGGTGAATCCGGAGCGGTACCGCAGGCCCGTGGCAGAAGAGCTGACCGTCACCCTGACCCGGGCCTCTGACGGCAGGGTCTGGACCTTCTCCGGTCAGGAGCAGTATATTGCGGACAGCTCCGGACGCTACTTTAATGTTGATACCGTCGGCTATGGAATCGACAACTGCATCATTTTCCGCCCCGATGGGATCAGCGGGTATGAGGGCGTGTACACCGTTCAGATCGACGGGCTGCACACCTCCGGCGGCCAGGCGGCCAGCCTGACCTATCAGGTGGACTTTTTCCAAAGCGAGGGCTTTGAGGAGCAGCCGGTGCAGCCCGAGCAGCCGGGGAACCCGGCCTCCTTCTCTGACGTGAAGGAGGGGGATTGGTTCAGGGACGCTGTGGAACGGGCGGCGAGCGCCGGACTGATCAAGGGATATGAAAACGGACAGTTTGGGCCCTATGACGAGCTGTATACAGCCCAGGCCCTGGTTTTGGCCTATCAGCTCCACAGCCAGGCCACAGGGGGGAGTTTGCCCCAGACGGCGGGGGAGTGGTATATGCCCTATTACCAGTACTGCCTGGACAAGGGGATTATTACCAGACAGCAGGTGGGAATCGACGATCTGACCGAGAAGGCTACCCGGTATGAGATGGTGGCCATCCTGGACAGGGCGGTGCCCGAGAGCCGGCTGGAGCCGGTGAAGACGGTGGTCTCCATCCCCGACGTGGCCGAGGACAGCGCCTATGGCGAGATCGTCTACAGATGGTACCGGGCGGGGATCCTGTCCGGAGGCAGCGACGGCAACTTCTATGGAGAAAACACCATCCGCCGGGCGGAGGTGGCCGTGATCCTCTGCCAGATCAGCGGCCTGCTCTGACATGAAAAAGGGGCCTCCCCGGAGAGGTCCCTTTTCTATCTATGCTCAGGCGGTGAGGTCCAGCTCCTCCCGGGCCTCCCGCTCATTGTCCGCGGAGAAGCAAAACCGCCCCGCCCAGTCATAGACCTCCACGTGTCCCCGTACCCATACAATGCTGTAATCCATAGCGTTTTGCTCCTTTCCTGTATTGTGACTACAGTATACAAGAGGAGCAGTCCCATAAACCGGACTTTTGTCTGAGTGAGAGGAGGGAATTTTATTGGACGCCATACTTTATACCGTCCGGGAAATTAACGGCGACTACGCCAGCCTGGTGAGCGACAGCGGCCAGGAGCACTCAATCACAATGTTTCTTCTTCCTGAAGGCACCACATTGGGCAGCAGATTGAAGCTGGAGAGCTTTCAGTGGTCTCTGCTAAATCAGGAGCAAATGTGACGTAGATTTCCTCCGCGTCCAGACAGGCCTGCTCCAGACAGGAGAGCGCCGCCTGATATTCCTGCCACTCCATCAGCTCCATGGCTTTGTCAATGGCATCGAACAGCTTGAAATACATTTTTTCGTACATAGTAATCCACCCCTTTCTTATTTTAAACCGGTATTCGTATTATAAACCTCCAAAAGTCGTTTGTCAAACTGGATTCCGATAAATAGACAGTTTATCAAATACTGCATCTGCGTATGCTTTTCATATGGAGGTGCAGTATGGAGCTAGACTACAAAACGATAGGAAAGCGGATTGCCGGACGAAGAAAAGCACTAAAGCTCAAGCAGGCAGAGGTTGAGGAACAGGCAGATATAGGCTATAAATATCTTTCAAGTATTGAATGTGGACGTACAATTCCGTCCACAGAGGTCATCATGAAATTGGCCGCGGTCCTGGACACCACCCCGGATGAGTTCCTGGTGGGCAGCAGCCGCTATCCCGGCGAGGCGTGGAAGACGGTTGCGGACAAGCTGCGTCCGCTGGACGGCAGACAGCTGGACTTGGTGAGCAGCTTTGTTGACTGGGTGGCGGAGCATAAGCCGTGAAAAAATCCCGGCGGCAAAGCATAGATCTTTATAAATGCTGAAAAATTGATATGGTTCGATAATATTACATAGTATATCATAATGGGTACAGAATGTAAATATCTCACTGTATAAATAAAGAGGTATTTATGAAGCCCATATATTCTGATATATTAAAAGAACTTCGGAAAGACAGGAAATTGACTCAACAGGATATGGGAGACATGATGGGGATTTCTCAGGCGACCTACTGTGATTACGAGAACGGTGTGCGCAGGATGCCATTGTCGATGCTGAATTTTTTGGCGGATACTCTGGGAACATCTACTGACTACATCCTTGGCCGGACAGCGGAGATTCGGCCCTATCCCAAACGGCTGGGGCGGTCTGAAAAATAAGAAAATCCCGGCCGCAAGGCTGGGATTCCGGTTGGAGTTTTCGCTTGACGTGTTCACTCCACTCTGCCTCAGCAAGATAAAAGCGGGAGGGATTTGCGTGGAATTGGATTACAGCTTGATTGGAGCGAAAATTAAAAAACGCAGGAAACTCCTGAGATTGACCCAGGAGGAGGTTGCGGAGCGTGTAGACATAAGCAATCAGCATATGTCTAATATTGAACGCGCCAAGTCGATTCCCTCTACAGAGGTCATCATGAAATTGGCTGTGGTCCTGGACACCACCCCGGATGAGTTTCTGGTGGGCAGCAGCCGCTATCCCGGCGAGGCGTGGAAGACGGTTGCGGACAAGCTGCGTCCGCTGGACAGCAGACAGCTGGACCTGGTGAGCAGCTTTATTGACTGGGTGGCGGAGCATAAGCCATAAAAAAATCCCGGCTGTGAGGCCGGGACTTCGGTTGGAGCTTTTGCTTGACATGTTCACTACGCTTTGCTATAATAGAGGGCAAGAGGGCGGTCAGCCGGTGGCACCCGGTTGGCGGTCAACCTCCAACAAGTTTATAGCTTGAGAAATTGCCGCTTTCCTTTAATGCTGTGGGGGGCGGCTACTTCTTTAGGTGCTTGCCAATCGTGATTCCTAAAGTGATAGCCGCAATCCCCACACAGGCATGTCAACAGATAAAAATCCCGGCCGCAAGGCCGGGATTTGGCTTACTTATTGCTTCTGCGCCAGATGCCCATTTTCTGGGCGTCCTGAATGAGCTGCTCCCGGAACTGGGGATCCGCGATGGAGATAATGGCCTCGGCCCGCTCCCAGGTGGAAAGGCCCTTGAGGTTGATCATCCCGTGCTCGGTGACGATGTACTGCACGCAGGACCGGGGGTCAGTGGCGATGGAGCCGGGGGTGAGGGTGGGGACAATGCGGCTCTTGATGGAGCCGTCCTTGCCGGTGACGGTGGAGGACATGCAGATAAAGCTCTTGCCGCCCTTGGAC
>JAAVYL010000050.1 GCA_022791075.1 Lawsonibacter sp.
CTGCCAGTGGATGGGGGAGGAGTCGGAGCGCACCTTTTTCAGGGCGTTGTGGCGGCACATGATGGCCTCGAATCACAGCTGAAGCCGCTGCTCCAGCAGCTGCCAGAACTTCTCCTAATCGCCGTGGGCCAGGATGCCGATCTGGTGCAGGTTCAGGGAGACGACGCCCTGGTTAAACCGGCCCTCGAACTTGTAATTTCCATTCTCATCCTGCCAGGGGGCCAGGAAGGAGCGGCAGCCCATGGGGGAGAAAACGTTGCCCTGGTAGTTTTCCCGCATTTTCTTGGCGGAGATGTAGTCGGGGTACATCCGCTTGGCGGAGCATTTCACGGCCAGCTCGGTGAGGTAGTCGTATTTGCCGCCCTTGAGGCAGTTGTGCTCGTCCAGCACATAGACCAGCTTGGGGAAAGCGGGGGTGATGTAGACGCCCGCCTCGTTTTTGATCCCCTCCAGCCGCTGACGCAGGACCTCCTCGATAATCATGGCGTTCTCTTCGATATAGGGGTCGCCCTCCTGGAGGTTGAGGAAGAGGGTAACGAAGGGGGACTGTCCGTTGGTGGTCATCAGGGTGTTGATCTGATACTGGAGGGTCTGGACCCCGTTTTTCAGCTCACACCGGAGCTGATCCATCACCAGGCGGTCCATGGTGGTCTCGTCCACCTTGCCGGCGCACTCATAGGAGATGTGGGCCTTGAACTTTTCTCGGCTGCGGCGCAGGTATTTGCCCAGGTGGCGCAGGTCCACGCTCTGGCCGCCGTACTGGTTGGAGGCCACACAGGCAATAATCTGGGTGGTGATGGTGCAGGCCACCTGGAAGGTCTTGGGGCTTTCGATGAGCTTGCCGTTCATCACGGTGCCGTTCTCCAGCATGTCCCCGATGTTGATGAGGCAGCAGTTGAAGATGGGCTGGACAAAGTAGTCCGCGTCGTGAAAGTGGATGGCCCCCTCGTCATGAGCCTTGGAGATGTGCTCGGGCAGCAGAATGCGCCGGGTCAGGTCCCGGCTCACCTCGCCGGCGATGTAATCCCGCTGGGTGGCGGCAATCATGGTGTTCTTGTTGGAGTTCTCCTCGGCCAGCTCCTTGTTTTCATTGCGCAGCAGGGCCAGGATGGACTCGTCTGTGGTGTTGGCCTTCCGGACCAGAGCACGGTTGTAGCGGTAAATGATATAGGTCTTGGCCAGATGGAATTTGTTGCGCTCCACCAGCCCCTGCTCCACCAGATCCTGGATGTCCTCCACCAGGATTCTGGGCCGCTTCTGGGCTTCAATGCCGTCGATAATGGCGTCGATATCCGTCCGGCTCAGCCGGTCGGCCTGGGGCACTTCGGCATTGGCTTTCTCAATGGCAATGACAATTTTGCTGCGGTCATAATCCACACTGGTACCATCCCGTTTAATGACTTTCATTCCTGTTCTCCTCTCATTGGTAAAAGACCCCGGCGGGCCGCGCTCCGCTGGAGACGGTTCCTTGCAAAATACAGACGCAAGGTGGATTATAGCACATCCGTCCCCCTTTGTCTACAAGATATTGTGTCTGTTTTTCAATCATCGCCCAAGATAATACAAGATGTATTTTCTCTGTTTTACACATTCTTTTTCCTGCCCGGCCCTGTCTTTTCAGGGGTTTGAAGTTGCCAGCGGGAAAGAAATGTGGTATACTTTAGAAAAAATTCAGCAAAATGCCCATGGAGGTCCTTTATGACAGAAGCAATCGCCGTCGCCATGAGCGGCGGTGTAGACAGTTCCGCCGCCGCCCTGCTCCTCCAGCGGGAGGGATATTCCCTGGCAGGCGTCACCCTCCGGCTGACAGGGGGGAGCGCGCATTCCTGCCGTGCCCGGGATGACGTGGAGGACGCCCGGGAGGCGGCCCGGAGGCTGGGTCTTCCCCACCACGTATTCGACTTCACCTCCGTCTTTGAGACGGAGGTGGTTGAACCCTTTGTCCGCTGCTATGAGCGGGGGGAGACACCCAACCCTTGTATTGACTGCAACCGCCGGGTCAAATTCGGGGCCCTGCTCCAGCGCGCCGATGAACTGGGCTGGGGCCGGGTAGCCACCGGCCACTACGCCCGGCTGGACTATGACACCGGTTCCGGCCGCTGGCTGCTGAAGAAAGCGGCCCATCTGGACAAGGACCAGAGCTATGTGCTGTCCTCCCTCACCCAGGAGCAGCTCTCCCGGGCTCTGTTCCCCCTGGGGACCTTTTCCAAAAGCGAGGTGCGCACCCTGGCCCAGGAGGCAGGTCTGGCCAACGCCCGGAAGGGGGACAGTCAGGATATCTGCTTTATCCCTGACGGGGACTATGGGGCCTTTCTCCGGCAGTACACCGGAAGGGACTACCCCTCCGGCCCCTTTCTGGATGAGGAGGGCGCCCTCCTGGGGCGGCACACCGGCATTGTGGGCTACACTGTGGGCCAGCGCCGGGGACTGGGGGTGTCCTCGAGCCGGGGGCGGCTGTACGTGAAAGAGGTGCGTCCAGAGGACAACACCGTGGTGCTCTCGGGGAATGACAGCCTTTTCGGCAGTACCCTCATTGCAAACCGGCTCAACCTCATCGCCTGCAGCCGGCTGGACGGACCCGTCCGCCTTCGGGCCAGAATCCGCTACCGCATGGCGGAGCAGCCCTGCACCGTGGAACAGACCGGTGAGGACACCATCCGCCTCACCTTTGACCAGCCCCAGCGGGCTATCACCCCTGGCCAGACCGCGGCCTTCTACGACGGCGACACCGTGGTGGGCAGCGCCGTCATCTGCCGGGCGGACCAGCACTGAAAGGAGCGCCCTATGGCTAAAAAGAAGTATAAAAAACGCCAGCACAGTACCACAGTGGAGGCCAAACGCCAGGCAGAACAGGAGCGTCTGGCCGACGAGAAAAGCCGGAGCCGGAACCGGATGAACCCCACAGCCCGCCTGCTGCTCTACGGCGACCTGGTTTTTCTGGCGGCAACCTCGTTGCTGTATGCCAACAAACTCCTGTCTGATGTGGTCAGCGGGATGTGCACCATCATCGGCCTGATTCTGCTCATCCTGGCGCTGAGGATCCAATTCGGGTCTAAAAATGGGGGAAATCCGAAGCTTTGAGCGTTGATTTTGAGCGTTAAGGTAAAGCTTGTTGATTTTTTGGAGCATTTGGTATATGATACCGTTATATTCAAAGCCGGAGCGGCCTTCCAAAATACGCGGGCCTGCTTCGAAGCCTGTTTTCCAATGAGAGGAATTTGCAGCATATGAGAAAAGACATTGTTCTCCCCGCCCTGGCTCTGGCCGGGGGAGCCGGGGGCTTTTTCCTTCGGCGCTGGCAGTTGGCCTCCGCCTACAGCCCCGAGACCGGGCTGTTCCTTCCGGGCGCTCCCGCCACCTGGGCCCTGCTGGCCCTGATGGGGCTGCTGGTTCTGGTCCTCCTGGTCCTGGTTCGGGACAGAGGGGCGGCCCCCCAGGACTTTTTGCCCGCGTTTGGCAGCCCTGAATCGGCGCAGGTTACCGTTTTAACCTCCGCCTGGATCCTGATGGTGGCCGCAGGGGGCTTTGGACTGTTGGAGGGCGTTCAGGGACTTCGCCTGTGGCGGACTGCGCCCGAGATGTATCAGTTCTCCAGCCAGGTCTCCCAGCTGCTGGCCGGGGCGCTGTGCATTCTCGCCGGGTTCGGCGTCCTGCTGCTGGGCCAGATGGCCTATCGGGGGACACTGAACGATACCGCCTGCCGTCTGGCCTCCTTCCCCGCCCTGGCCGGGCTGGTGTGGCTGTTTTCCGCCCATCTGAAGAACGGCACCGAGCCTGTGCTGATGAAATACGGCTTCCAGATGGCCGCCGCCCTGCTGCTCACCCTGGCCCACTACTATATCGCCGCCTTCCTCTTCGGCCGGCCCCACAGCCGTCGGACCATTGTGCTAGCTCTCATGGGCGCCGTATTCGGGCTCACCTCCCTGGCGGACCGGCCCAGCATCTTTACCTCCATGGCTGTTCTGGCCTATTCTATGTCCGCACTGACCTTCGCACGGGCGCTGTTGCGGGGGATGTATGGTCCGAACCGGCCAGAACGAATGCCTCCCCCGGCGGAGGATATGGAGAATGATATCTGAACTGCGGCATTCTAAATGAAATGAAAAGGGAGCGCGTTATCATGGAAAAGAAACGTTTTTATATTACAACCCCCATCTACTACCCCAGCGACAAGCTGCACATCGGCCATACCTACTGCACCGTGGCCACTGACGCCATGGCCCGGTATAAGCGGCTCACCGGCTGTGAGGTGATGTTCCTCACCGGCACCGACGAGCACGGCCAGAAGATTGAGGACAAGGCCCGGGAGGCGGGGGTCACCCCTCAGGAATATGTGGACGGCATTGTTACCGGCCCCCGGGGGGTGCTGGACCTGTGGTAGCTGATGAACATCAGCAACGACCGTTTTATCCGCACCACTGACGGCTACCATGTCTCCGCTATTCAGAAGATTTTTAAGAAGATGTATGACAACGGGGACATCTACAAGGGCAAGTATGTGGGTAAATACTGCAAGCCCTGCGAGTCCTTCTGGACCGAGAGCCAGCTGGCGGACGGCAA
>JAAVYL010000051.1 GCA_022791075.1 Lawsonibacter sp.
CCTTTACTATGGGCGTATGTTCCATGCTCTCCATGTTTACAATCCCTCCATTTCCTTTTTCCATTTCCTTTTTGTTTTAGTACGCTTAACTCTAATTAGAGACTAGATAATTATATATGGGTTCGCCGCCTGTAATTTACACGGTTTCTCAAACAGGCTTTGAACCCCTACCATCACCCCTAACCCCTTGACGCAACCTGGATTTTATGGTATATATTGAACTGGTAAAGTAGAAGAAATTCAACATAATGTGAAAGGACGGAATTGTATAGACATGGTGAAATTTCGGTTTATAGTGTTCCGCTTTAATGTATGACCTGCAGGGGCTGCCCCCCTTGACCAGCCCGTTTTTCCGGAACAGGCCGACGCGGGCGGCCCCTGCAGATTCATTCAAAAGGAGTGATATCATTTGAACATCTACCTTGACCTTTTCCTCACCTTTGCCAAGGTGGGGGTGTGCACCTTCGGCGGGGGCTACGCCATGCTGCCTATTCTCCAGCGGGAGGTGGTGGAAAAAAAGGGCTGGTCCACGGACGAGGAGCTCACCGACTACTTTGCTGTGGGCCAGTGCACCCCCGGCATCATTGCCGTCAACACCGCCACCTTCATCGGCTATAAGTACAAGGGCGTCTCCGGCGGTGTACTGGCAACTCTGGGGGTGGTATTCCCCTCCCTGATCATCATCACCGTCATCGCCGCCTTTCTGTCCAGCTTTGCCGACATTCCTGTCGTCCAGCACGCCCTCACCGGCATCAACGCCGCCGTGGTGGCCCTTATTGCCTCCAGCGTGCTGAAGTTGGGACGGTCCAACCTGAAGGACAGCCTGAGCGTGTGCATCTTTCTGGCAGGGCTGGTGCTGGCCTTCTTCCTCAAGCTTTCTCCCGTGCTTATCATCATCTGCGCCGGCCTTTTGGGCTATGTGGCCCGGACCCTGGCCGGCAGGAGGGAGGGAGAACGGTGATCCTGCTGAGATTGTTTTTTGAATTCGCCAAGGTGGGCCTCTTCGCCGTGGGCGGCGGACTGGCCACCATTCCCTTCCTTCAGGACATGGGGGCCCGGACGGGCTGGTTCACTGACGTGGATCTGACCACCATGATCGCCGTGTCTGAGTCCACCCCCGGCCCCATGGGGGTGAACATGGCCACCTATGTGGGCTTCCAAACGGCGGGACCTGCGGGAGCTGTGCTGGCTACCCTGGGCCTCATCACCCCCTCTATCATTATCATCATTGTGATCGCCGGGTTTTTGCAGAAATTCCGCCAGTCCAAAACGGTGGACGCAGTGTTTTCCGGCCTGCGCCCCGCCTCCACGGCCCTCATTGCCGCCGCCGGGCTGAGCGTTGCCATGTCTGTGCTGTTCACTGTGAACGGGACGGCAGAACACGCATTTGCCGTCCATTGGCCCGCTCTGGTTCTGTCCGCTGCGGTATTTGTATGTATGCGCTATACTCCATTGAAAAAACTGCATCCAGTGGCCTTTATTGCCGCTGCCGCCGTCCTCGGTGCAATATTACAGCTATGAATCCAGTCCCTTTTCAGGCCTCATGCCGCAGCTCACAGCAGACGAAAGACCCGCCTCCCAGGAGGCGGGTCTCTTGCTTGTTAACCCTGATTTCTCGTGCGCCGGCTGCGAAGCACACTGTTCAGGGGGGTCTTTCCACTCCCCTTAGACGTCTGCCTGGCCTCTGGACGGACGGTAAGGGCATCCTTAACCCGCAGCTTCTCTTCCACCTCTTCGGTCCGCTTCTGGCGGTGCATCGTGCGGAAGATATTCTCCAGCGTCTTTCGGGACGCATCCACTGCCTTCAGCATGTTGGGGGACAGCGTTCGTCCCACCCGGAGGGAGAGCGCCCGATAGACCATTTTAAATACATCGGGCTCCTCCTCATACCGGTCGGCCAGGTCGCTGCACACCATGGCCGTGTGCACCAGCTGGGCGGACAGGGGAATCTCGTCCTGGGACAAGGCGGCAGGATAGCCGGTGCCATCATAGTTCTTGTGGTGGTACGCAGCAACCTCAGAGCAGTAGGTCATCAGCGGCTCCCACTCCTCGGGGCCATCCTTAAAGAATTCGCCGCCTATCTTGGTATGCAGGAAAAACTGGGATTTCCCGGGCTCAGGCTGGTCCGGGCCGCCCCAGATAATCTCATCAGGCAGGGCCAGCTGGCCTATTTCGGCAAAGCCGGAAGCCATACTGATCAGCTTCGCGTCGTAGGAGCTCAGACCTGACTCAGGAAAGAGCTGGCAATAGGCGTCTGACAGGGCGCTGGTAATGATGCGCAGGCGTTGAATATAGCTGTGGAAGGTAATATCATGATTCTGGCAAAAGCTTAAAAATTTCTTCTGCCACCGCTGGGACAATATCTCCGCCTGCTGCAGGGATATCTTCCCGGGTGGGGCCTCTTCGTTTTGTTCCTCTTCAGAACCCCAGGTTTCCTCAATAATTGTCTTGATGCGGTTCTGAGTGGCTACTGGGGCCAGAGGCTTCACCAAAAAGTCCACTGCCCCCATCTCCACGCCCCGATAGACCCACTGCGGCTCCGGCTCAGCGGTCAGGAGGATGACAGGGATATGGGCACAGCCCTCCAGCTTGTGGATGCGCTCCAGAACGGAAAAACCGTTGGGTCCCCGCTGCAGGCAGATGTCCAGTACTACCACAGCAAGATCCATCACATTTTTGCGCACCTGGTCGATGCCCTCATAGGCGGTTGCGGCACGAAGAACCCGATAGTCCTTCTTAAATATTTCGTTGAAAATCGCGCGATCCAGCTCGGAATCGTCGATGATCAGCAGGGTATTGCGCATGGCTTATTCCCTCCTCACTCTGATTTCTCGCCGCCTTCATAAGCGCGTTCAATCTCTTCGATCTCTCCCAAAGCAGAGGCAAACTTTTCTCCGGAGGCCTCGATCTCCTCCAGCAGGCCTTCCAGCTTGGTAACATTGCGGAATTGGCTGGCTCTGAACTCAGTTAAACCGGCCTGGGCTGCGTCAGCAATCTCTGTAATGCCAAGGTTAATGGCAAAGCCTTTTAGATTGTGGAGGTGAAAATGAAACGAGTCGGCATCCTGCTGGCTCAGGGCCTGGCGAATTGTGGCTAGATTCAGCTCCTCAGGCAGACGCTTGATAAACTCCAGATAGAGGTCATCATTTCCCATCAGCCGCTCCACCGCGCTATCCACGTCCACATCGTTGTTTCGCAGTACTTCCAGACAGCTCTGCATTTCGTCCATAGTTCGGTCGTTCCTTTCTTGAATCAATCTTCCATAAAATCCAGCCTTATGGCCGGCTGGCCCGCGCCCCTGGGCGCATGAGCCGATTGCTGCCATTATAGCATAGTTTCTCCGGCTCTTCCAGAGGGATCTCCTAGTTTTTTTAAAATCCCCGTCTTTGCTGTATGAAAATACATTTATTCACGTATAATATACATTTTTGTGAAAAATAAACGGAAAGAATTGGGGCGAATATGTATATTCATGCAAATAAACACTTGCAAACAGCTTGAAAGCGTGATAGACTTGTCTCCATAATAACCCAGTGGCGGCAAAACGCCGTTTTTACTGATGGTATTCGGGAGGAAATGCACCATGGCAAATGTGAAAAAAGTAGTGCTGGCCTATTCCGGCGGTTTGGATACATCCATCATCATCCCCTGGCTGAAGGAAAACTACGGCAATCCGGAAATCATCGCTGTCTCCGGAGACGTGGGCCAGGGCACCGAGCTGGACGGTCTGGAGGAGAAAGCCCTCAAAACCGGCGCCTCCAAGCTCTATGTGGAGGACCTCACCGACCAGATGGTGGACGAGGTCATTATCCCCTCCATGATGATGGGGGCCAAGTATGAG
>JAAVYL010000052.1 GCA_022791075.1 Lawsonibacter sp.
AGAGCCAGGCCCGGAACAAGTATACCTATTTTGCCTCCAAGGCCAAGAAGGAGGGCTATGTCCAGATTGCCCAGCTCTTTGAGGAGACTGCCGCCAACGAGAAGGAGCACGCCAAGATCTGGTTCAAGCTGCTGGGCGGCATCGGCACCACCGCCGAGAACCTGAAGGCCGCCGCCGAGGGGGAGAACTTCGAGTGGACCGATATGTATGCTCAGATGGCCCAGGAGGCCCGGGAGGAGGGCTTTGACGACATCGCCGCTCTCTTCGAGGGGGTGGCCAAAATTGAGAAGGAGCACGAGGAGCGTTACCGCAAGCTGCTGGCCAACGTGGAGGGCGGCCTGGTCTTCTCCCGTGACGGCGACATGATCTGGCAGTGCGCCAACTGCGGCCACATCCATGTGGGGCCCAAGGCCCCGGAGGTCTGCCCCGTCTGTGCCCATCCCCAGGCCTATTTCCAGCTGAAAGCGAACAACTATTAAGCGCAGTTTGATCCCCCTGCCGCGGCGATGTGTCCGCAGCAGGGGGATTTTGTCAGCTTCATTGGGGGGAGAAAAGTTGTTTTCCTTGACGAGGGGTACATTTTTAAAGACTCCGGCACAGAGCAAGGATAGAAAAACGGCACAGCCTAAACGCTGTGCCGTTTCCTTTTATGCCTCGTCCTCTGGCTGGGCGGAGCGCAGGGGCTGTACAGAGGTCTGAAGCCGGACGGGGGAATGTGGGTACTGCCGGGCAAAGGCCCGGAGAATCCGGGTGGTAATCATCTGACTGTTGGGGTAGTCGGCCATGGGGAGGAGCAAAATGAATTGGGAGGCGCTGCACTGGGTGAAGACATCGCCCCGGCGGAGCTGGACGCGGATAATTTCCTGGAGATGGGCCATGGCTCTGTCTAGGCTGTGCTGTGCCAGGCGGTCAGGCTCTGTTCCGGCCAGGGAGATGAGCACCACGTGGAGGGCGGCACCAGTCCGCTCAGCCATTCGAGCCATGCTCCGGCAGACGGTGCAGAAGAAATCATACTCGCACAGCATGGCCCCGGGCTGGTGCTCCTCCAGAATTCGTTCCAGCAGGTTGGCGGGGGTGACGGACCGGGGGTCACCGCTGCCCTGGGCCAAGCGGTACAGCTCCCGCAGCTGGTCGGAGGGCATCACGCCCGACCGGACCAGCAGCTGGTCCTGAAATTCCTCATAGGCCCGGAGGGCCTCGGAGCGCCGGTCCATTTGGAGCAGGGCACGCATATGGGCGCGGCACAGCTCCTCGTGGCAGGGCTCCAGCGCGATAGCCGCCCCGGATACCTCGGCTGCCTCCTGCCACCGTTGCTGCCGGTCCAGCAGGGTCAGGGTATCCAACGCGATGCGCAAGCAGTGTTGGTGGAGCCGCTCGGCCTCCTGATCAGCCCAAGGGTGGCCGGTCAGCGGGGAAAGGTAGTCCCCCTGATAGAGGGCCAGCGCCTCCAGATACCGGGCCAGGCGGCGGCTCTCCCGCCGGGAGCGATCCCCCAGCTGGCACAGACGGAGAAATTCCTCCCGGTCCAGGACGAGGGGGAATTCCGGGTTCCACTGATAGCCGCCCTCCCGGCTGAGGATCAGGGTATGCCCGGCTCCCTCCCACAGCTGGTCCAAGAAGGTTCGGGCCCGGTGCAGAATGGCTTTCAATGCGTTGAGGGCGGCGGTGTCAGGCGCGTCCTCTCCTGAAAACAGCCCGGTCAGCTCTCCGCTGAATACGACCCGGTTCCGTTCCTGGAGCAGAAAGGCCAGCAGCAGACAGAGCTTTCGAGACCGGGGACTGACTGAAATTTCTGTATCCTGATAGCGTATGGAAAATTTACCAAGCGTCCGGATGTGCAGCGGGGCGGCATCCATGGGCGCCCTCCTCTCTCAAAAATCCTGGATAATGCCCTCTGATGGTACCATATTTCCCAGTGGTTTTCAAGAGAAGGAATAAAAAATCCTCCGGCAGCTGTGCGGCCGCCGGAGGGTGCGCCTACCGCTCATAGATCGTATGGTGGGACTGGATCAGCCAGCTCTCCCCGCTCTTGCGCAGGACAAGCTCGCACCGGTCGCCGCTCCCGTCGGGCTCTGACCAGAGCAGGACGGTGCCGTCCATGATCTGCCCGCCGGCGCAGGGGAAGAAGCCGGGGCCGGCGTCGCTGGTGAAGTTATAGAAGGCGTCGTACTCCTCCAGATAGAGCATATCCCCCCAGTCCAGCTGGTCGATGGTGACCCCCGCGTATTTTTGCAGCAGGGCGGAGACCTTCTCCCGGGGGTAGCGCTTCGTCGGCACCGGAAGGTCGCCGGGGGAGTTGAGCTCATACTCCCAGTCGTTCCAGCTGCCGTCCTTTTTCATGACGGCCTGGAACTCCTCTGCCTCATCATTCTCCAGGATCTCTGCCAGGGGGCAGTACATCAGAAATTGCTCCAGGTCGATCTGGGTGGGGTCGTTGTAGCTGCTGGTGAAAAAGCAGCTGATTTCGCTGAATCCGTAGCTGCCGTCGGGCAGAGGCACGTTGGGCTGAAAGGCCTCGTTGGCCCGGTCGATCTGCTCTTGGGTCAGGTCCCCCCGCAGGGCGCTTTGGTCAAGGCCGTCTGTCCGGGCCAGCTCCTTCAGCTGGCTGAGGGAGCTGTAGGGGTAGTGCCCCAGCAGCTGGAACTCCTCCCCCTCCCGCTGGGCGTCCCATCGCAGCAGCAGGCTGCGGGTGTGCCACGGGACGAGCCAGAAGCGGCCGGCGTCCTCCTCCCGGCGCTCAGACGTGGGGAAGAGATTGAGTGGGCACCCCCCGGAGGCGAACTGGCGCTCCAGCTGTTCCCGGGAGATGGTATCCGTATCGCTGGAGACGCTGCTGAAGCTGAGCAGCCGCCAGCTCCCGTCCTCCAGCGCGGCGGTCTGCGCCGGCTTGGAGAGAATTTCCCTGGCCTGGGCCAGCCCCTCCGGACTGGTGATCGGCCCGGGGGGCGACTGACTGGAAATGAGAGGATTTCCCAGGAAAATACATTGAGCTTCCCCGGCTTGAGAGAGAAAGGTGTCGAGCTCCACCGGATTGGCTGATGTATCCCTCCGCCCGGCAAAGGTGAACACCGCCGACAAGGCCACCACCGCTACTGCGGCGAAGAGGGCGGTTTTGACCGTCTCCGGCTTTTTCACGATCTGGGCCACCCGCTGCTGGATGGACTTCTTGCCGCCCGTCATGGCGGTGGAGCAGGACAGCAGGTCCCCGGGGCGCAGGGACCGTTTTGCTACCATGTCAACTAACGTGCGGCCGTAGGGGATGCGCTCGGCCTCCCCCAGCCGCTCCACCGCCCCCTCGTCGCAGGCCAGCTCGCCGTCCTGCTTGGAGAGCCCCACCGCCAGCCACACCAGGGGGTTGTGCCAGTGCAGCGCCAGGGCCAGGCACCGCAGGGTGGACCAGATGTGGTCCCTGTGCCTGTAGTGGGTCAGCTCGTGGGCCAGCACGTGGCGCAGGGTGTCGGGATTTTCCGCTGTCTCCGGGGGGATGTAGACCGCGGGCCGGAACACCCCGGCCAGACAGGGGGAGGGCAGGCCCTCGGCCACATAGACGGGAATATCCTGCAGGGGCGGCCTGAGGCCGCCCGCCAATACCCGCCGCTTTCTCAGCCGCAGGCCGAAGCGCAGGTTGGACAGCAAAATCACCGACGCGGCCAAGACGGTACCAGCGATCCAGGTCAATACCAGCACCTCCAGCGCGGACATCATAAAGGCGTACCGGGTAATGCGGCTCCCGTCGTAGACCACACCGCCGGAGTAGTACTCCCAGCCGCGATCAGGGAATCCATTCCGGACATATTGAGGCGGCAGCCCCTCCGGCATCCTGCCGCCGGGCTGGTCCTCAGTTGGGATGGCGTACAGCATGGCGTCATCCAGCCGGGGCGCTATATCCTGGGCCACGTTGGAGGCCAACACCGGCAGGGGCACGGCGGCGGGCAGCTCCACCTGGAAGGGCACCAGCAGCCGCAGCAGGACCACTCCCCACAGGGCGTATCTCAGCCGGGCGGACAGCCGGTTTCGAAACAGATACCGTGCCGCCAGCACGATCAAAATCAGGGCGCTGGAGGTGACAACCCATGAAATCATCAGCTTCATGTCAATGACCCCCTGAATCAACCGGATCATCAGCGTCATAGCTCTCCCTCCTCCGCCTTGCGCAGAATCTCATACAGCTCGTCAATTTCCGCCCTGGACAGGGCCTTGTCCTCCGCCAGGGCGGAGACCATCAGCCCCACGCTCCCCCGATAGACCTTGTTCAGGAAGGAGCGGGTCTCCCCCCGGACAGCTTGGTCCTTCTGAACTGCGGGGGCGTAGTGCTTCGCCCGCCCCTGGACCGAGCACAGGAGCAGTCCTTTGTCCTCCATCCGCCGCAGGGTGGTGATGGTGGTGCTCTTGGCCCAGCCCATCCGGTTTTTTAGGGCAGCCACCAGCTCCATCACTGTCAAAGGGGATTTCTCCCACAAGCAGTCCAGCACATACCACTCGCTGTTGGTCAGATTGATGTTGTCCATAGAATCCATAGAATTCGCCTCCTTTGGTTTATATTGTAGACCTATTGTAGCACGACTGGTCTACAATGTCAACCTTAATTTTTTGGTTTGTTTCTGGACTTCCCGGCAAAACTATGGTAGACTGGTCCCACACCCTATCTGCACTGCGTTTAAGGAGGTATTATTTGTGGATAACAAGGTTATGTATTCCCTGAGCTATGGCCTGTTTGTGCTGTCCGCCCGCCGGGGGGACAAGGACAACGGCTGTATTACCAACACCGCCATCCAGGTGACCACATCCCCCAACCGCATCGTCATTGCGGTGAACAAGGGCAACTACACCCACGACATGGTAAAGGAGACCGGCCGGTTTACCATCTCCGTCCTGTCGGAGGAGGCGGGGTTTGACTTGTTCCGGCGGTTCGGCTTCCAGTCCGGCCGGGATGTGGACAAGTTCGCCGGGTTTGAGGAGCACACAGGCAAGGACGCGGACGGCATCCGCTATGTTACCCAAGGTACCAACGCCTGGCTGAGCTGCAAGGTGGTAACCGCCACTGACCTGGGCACCCACACCCTGTTTCTGGCTGACGTGCTGGACGGAGGGGTGATTTCCTCCGTGCCCAGCGCCACCTATTCCTACTATCAGGCCCACATCAAGCCTAAGCCCGGCGCCCCCGCCCCCAGCGAGAAGAAACGCTGGGTGTGTACGGTCTGCGGCTATGTCTATGAGGGGGATGAGCTGCCTGATGACTATATCTGCCCCCTGTGCAAGCACCCTGCCTCCGATTTTGAGCCTCTAAAGTGAAAATTTTTCGCAGACCCGCGCTGGAGCGAAACCTCCGGTGCGGGTCTGCGTCTTTTAGAAACAGAGGTAAGAAAAAGGAGGCCCTATCCATGGAGGACAGCAGAATCATCGACCTGTACTGGGCCCGGTCCCAGCAGGCCATCACAGAGAGCGAGCGGAAGTATGGCCCCTACTGCCATACCATCGCCCGGCGCATCCTGGACCGGGAGGAGGACGCGGAGGAGTGTGTCAACGACACCTGGTTCCGGGCCTGGAACGCCATGCCTCCCCAGCGGCCCGGGGTGCTGTCCGCCTTTTTGGGCAGGTTGACCCGGAATCTGTCGTTGGACCGGTGGCGGCGCATCAAGGCGGCCAAGCGGGGCGGGAACCAGGTGGAGGTGGCCCTCCAGGAGCTGGAGGACTGTCTGCCTGACTACAGACGCCCGGATGAGGAGCTGGAGGCAGGGGAGACGGCGGCGGTAATCTCCGCCTTTCTCCGCCGCCAGCCGGAGACGGACCGGAGGCTCTTTGTCCGCCGGTACTTTCATCTGGAGCCGTTGGACGAGCTGGCCCGGGCCTGCGGTATGACAACCGGGCAGGTGAAGTCGAGGCTGTACCGGGTGCGGCAGCGGCTGAAGGCGGAGCTGGAGCGGGAAGGGGTGGCGGTATGAACGCGGAGCACCTTTTGGACGCCATTGGCCTGCTGGACGACGACCTGATTCAGGAGGCTGAGCAGCAGGTCCGCCGGAAGACCAGATACAGACAGTGGATGGGCTGGGCGGCCTGTATCGCCGCAGCGGTTCTTCTTACCTGGGCTGCGCCCAATTTTGGTATGGAGAGCGGAAATATGGCGCCGGTCAGCGGCGAACCCAGCAGCAGTTATGGGGGGACGGGAGAGGCGTTGCCTCCTCCAGCTCCAGGCGGCAGTTGTGGTGGGACAGGGGAGACGCTGCCCCCTCCGGCCGAGCCCAGCGACTCCTGTGAGCCCGGCGCGCCCAACGGCGGCCCCTCCTCCCCCGGCGGCGAAGGAGCCCCCGGCGGTGCGATGGAGCCCCCTGGAGATTGGTTGGGCGCCATTCGGGTGGACGGCACAGTCTACTGGGACACAGGGGAGTATATCAGGCTGGAGCCGGAGGAGGATGAGATCCGGTATACCACCTCCTTCATGGACTGGTCGGAGCCGCAGGAGGACGGTCAGGCTAACTTTGGGCCGGCGGGCGCCGCCTACGTGGTGCTGGATAACGGCACCGTGGCGGCGCGCATGGAAGAGGAAGGCGATTTCTGGTGCGTTTTCTCCCCCGTTCGCCCCTGGGCGGAATAACATAAAGAGGGCGGCGGTCCGCGGACCGCCGCCCTCTTTATGTGCGGATAGGGCTGGACAATCGGGGGAAAACCGGGTATAATTCCCTACTTGAAAAGATTGCTGACCGGACAGGAGGCGCGGACCATTTGTATACGCTGATTTGGATCTTCTTTGTGTATGCCTTTTTGGGCTGGTGCACCGAGGTGAGCTATGCCGCCCTGGTCACCGGAAAGTTTGTCAACCGGGGGTTCCTCAATGGGCCTGTCTGCCCGGTCTACGGCTTCGGGGTGGTCATTGTTCTGGGCTGCCTCACCCCGCTGGCCGGCAATTTGCCGGTACTGTTTTTGGGCTCCGTGGTCCTCACATCCGCGCTGGAGTGGCTCACCGGCTTTGTGCTGGAAAAGCTGTTCCACCAGCGGTGGTGGGATTACTCTGAGGAGCCCTTCAACCTGAACGGCTATATCTGTCTGCGCTTCTCTATCGCCTGGGGCCTTGCCTGCATGTTTGTGGTCAGACTGCTCCACCCCACGGTCCTGGGGCTGATCCGGCTGATTCCCCACCTGCTGGGGGCGGTCCTGCTGGTGCTGCTGGGGGCGGTGATGGCAGTGGACCTGGCGGCGACCGTGGCGTCGGTTGTCAGGCTCAACCGCCGTCTTGCCCAGATTGACGAGCTGGCCGCAAAAATCAAAGAGGCCTCCAACGAGTTTGGAGAAAATCTGGCCGACCGGGTGCTGGACGCCGCGGAGCGGGGCGCCAACTGGAAGGAGGACCTGGAGGATCTGTCCTTCCGGCTGGCCCTGCACCGGGCAGAGCTGGCCGACGACCTGGAGAACTGGGAGCAGCGCCGGGATGAGCAGCGCGCCCAGGTCCGGCGGCAGCTGGAGGAGTGGCATACCGGCATTCAGGAGCTGCTGGACCGGGAGAGCTTCGGCCGCCGGCGTCTGCTGGCCGCCTTCCCCCGGCTGCGCTCCATCGACCACAGGGATGCCCTGGAACGGCTGCGCCGGCGGATGGAGATGAGAAAAAAGTGATGGCTTTGCATCCATTCTCTATTTGCAATGCCGGAAATTCTGTGATATAATAACTAATACCACGTATTAAGAAAGAGGGTCCATCACTTGGATGAGCTTCAGAATTTAAAAACACGCATGGAGCAGGAACGGCCTGCTCCCTGGGAGGAGCTGCCCGATATCGCCCTGTATATGGACCAGCTGATTTCCTACATGCCCCGGCAGCTGATCCGTTTCGATGAGGGGAATGTGCTCACCTCCGCTATGGTGAACAACTATATCAAGGACGGACTGGTGCCCCGGGCGGAGGGCAAGCGGTACGGCCCCATTCACCTGGGCTATCTCACCGCCGTGGTGGCCCTGAAGCAGGTGCTCTCTGTCCGGGACATCGGCGCTCTGATGGGGGCGGGCAGAGCTCTGGAAAAGACCCCGACGGAGCAGTATGGCTACTTCCGCAGCGCCCTGGATCAGGCCCTCACTGACACAGCCCAGGCCATCGACCCGGAGGCCGGGCAGTCCGACCTGGCTAAAATGGCCCTGGATTTTGCCGTGCGCAGCTACGCCAATCAGCTGGCCTGCCAGCGGATCCTCTCCATCCTCCAGCCACAGGAGGAGAAGGGAAAGCGCAAATAACCGGCGCACCGCCGGGTAAAGGATAGAACAAAGGAGTTTTATTTATGTCTGATTTTGTCATCCTGACCGATTCCTCCGCAGATCTTGGAGCCGATATGGCCCGGGAGATTGACGTTCAGGTTGTTCCCCTGGGTTTTGTGCTGAACGACCGCACGTACCGCAACTATCCGGACAATCGGGAGATGGATCCCCATGTATTCTACGACCGGCTGCGGAAGGGGGAGGTGGCCACCACCAACGCCGTCAATGTGGCCCAGTATACCGAGGCCCTGGAGCCCCTGCTCCAGGCCGGAAAGGATGTGCTGATTCTGGCCTTCTCCTCCGGCTTGTCCACCACGTACAACTCCTCCCGGCTGGCCGTGGAGGAGCTGAGCGCCAAGTATCCGGAGCGGAAGCTGTATACTGTGGACACCCTGTGCGCATCCCTGGGCCAGGGCCTGCTGGTATGGTATGCCGCCAAGGCCCGGGAGCGGGGCGGTACCATTGAGGAGGTCCGGGACTGGATTGAGGAGCGCAAGCTGAACCTGTGTCACCAGTTCACCGTGGACGACCTCCTCTTCCTCAAGCGAGGAGGTCGTATCTCGGCTGCCACGGCCCTGGTGGGCTCCATGCTCCAGATCAAGCCCGTCCTCCATGTGGATGACGAGGGGCACCTGATTAACATCGGCAAGGCGCGGGGGCGCCAGGCCTCTCTCAAGGCCCTGGTGAACCGGATGGAGGAGACCGCCATCGACTCGGGCAGCCTTACCGTCTTTATCAGCCACGGCGACTGCCTGGAGGACGCCCAGGAGGTGGAGCGCATGGTGAGAGAGCGGTTTGGCGTGCAGGAGGTCTATATCAACTATGTGGGCCCTGTCATCGGCGCCCACTCCGGCCCCGGCACGGTGGCCCTGTTCTATATCGGAACGGAGCGGTGACCCCATGGAGAGCAGATGGAAATTTGTGTCGGAGGACGCAGAGACCATCTCCCTCCACGACCACTGCATCACCTCCGTGGAGGAGGGCGGGCCGGATTTGGCGCTCCATTTTTCGGAGGGCGGCTTTGATGTGACAAAGAACAGCCCCCTCAACCCAACCGGCCGTCACCGGAGCACCGGCCCCGCGGCTGTTGTTCTAAAAAACTGGCGGTTTATTGAGGGGGCCTTTAACCGGGATGTGGAGGTGAACTGCCCCGATGGGATGAGGTATTTCCTCCCGGAGGAGCCCTTGACCAGACAGCTGCTTTTGAGCGGCGCCTTTGAAGCGGAGGTGCTGGAATTTGACTGGGATCGGGCGAGCGGGACATTCCGCCTGTACGGCGACGGCGGCGTCTGTGATGACGGCCCGGACGGCTTCATTGTCCTGGAGCTGTATGCTGAACGGGTGCTGTTCTGCTGGAACGGCCTGCCCCGGGACGCCTGGTTTCAGGACTGGCCGAGAAAATAGATTGGATGTGTAACCATGGACGAGATTAAGTGGTTGGAAATTTCTGTCAACACCGCCCCGGAAAAATTGGATGAGGTGTGCGCCCGGCTGGCCGCCGCGGGAATGGACAGCCTGGTCATTGAGGACGAGCAGGACTTTTTGAATTTTCTGGAACAGAACCGGCAGTACTGGGACTATGTGGACCAGGAGCTGCTGGACCGGATGAATGGTGTCACCCTGGTGAAGTTTGACGTCACCGACGACGGGGACGGAAAGCAGCAACTGGCACAGTACCCCCGGGGACTGGAGGAGGAGTACTCGGTCACTCCGCTTACCGATAACGACTGGGCCTACAGCTGGCAGAAGTACTACAGGCCCCT
>JAAVYL010000053.1 GCA_022791075.1 Lawsonibacter sp.
CGATATGACCAACCAGCTCCTCCAGAAGAATGCCGACATGCTGAAGATGGGCACCATTGAAACCGCCCGGGAGGCGGAACGGAGCGTGGTCTCCATCGAGACCCTCCAGCACACCAACCAGCAGCTCATCACCACCCTGGACGAGGTGATGAAGATCCAGACCGAAGGCGCTCAGAAGCGCCAGGAGGCTGAGAAGGAGCTGGGGAGAATCGAGGGCGAGCTGAAGCAGAAGCTGCTGGAGCTGCGGGGCTGAGTTTTAGGAGAACACTATGAAACTTTTCCAAAAAACCTGGTTTGCCTGGCTGCTCACCGCCGTGATGATCGCGGCGGCCATCGGAATCGGACAGACCAAGGGCGGGCAGCGCGAACCCGGACCCCTGCCCTCCGCCAATACCGGCCTGGATACCACGCTGTCCACCTCCGGCTGCGACAGATGGATCTGGGATGACGCGGGCGTTCTCTCCTCCTCCACGGAGAAGCAGATCAGCCTCTACAACGCCAACTGGAATTACCGCTACAACAGCGTGGTGGCCGTCGTGACCACTGATTCCACCGGCGACCTGGAGGAGTTCGCCTGGTTCCAGGGCGCCGATATGGGCCTGGGCGAGGGGGACGCCATCCTGGCCATCTCCGCCCGGGATGAGGACTGGTTTGTCGCCCCCGGCAACGACTTCTCCACCATCCTCACCAACCGGGTAGTCTCTGACCTGGAGGATATCCTGTCCGGTGAGCTGAACGACAACACAGTTTTAGCCTTTTATGAGGCGCTGAACCAGATCTATCTGGACAACTTCGGCCTGGGGAATGCCGGGGGCGGTTCTGCATACGCCCCGGGCTACTCCAGCGGCGGAAGCACCGCTGCGGGCGTCATGCTGCTGGTCTTTATCCTTATCGCCATCGTCCTGGTGGTCAACGCCATCGACCGGATGCGCTACAACACCTACCGCCGGCAGTATTACGGGGTGGTCAATCCCCCGGTGATGTTCCGGCCCATCTTCGTCGGGCACGGCCCTGGCTCCTACTGGTACCGCCGCCACTGGCACCGGCCCCCGCCCCCGCCCAGGGGGCCGGGCCCCGGACCCGGAAGCCGCCCCGGCGGCGGCTTTGGAGGCGGCGGCTTCGGCAGCTCCACTGGCTTTGGCGGGCGGGGCAATTCCGGCCCCAGAGGGGGCGGCACCTTCGGCGGGCGCCCCTCGGGCGGCGGACGGCCCGGCGGCTTCGGCGGCTCCTTTGGCGGCTCCCGCGGAGGGGGCTTTGGCGGAAGCTCCCGTGGGGGCGGCTTCTCCGGGGGCGGCTTTGGGGGTTCCTCCCGCGGAGGTGGCTTCGGCGGAGGTTCCCGCGGGGGCGGCTTCGGCGGCTCCAGGGGCGGAGGCTTCGGCCGGAAGTAAATCAAATACGCCAAAACCGTCTCCGCTTTATACGCGGGGGCGGTTTTTTGCCAAAACCTGTCCGCTGCCCTTGACCTTCGGGGGAGAAATGAGTAAAATACAAATATTGTGTCCTCCGGACGCCCGGTCCGGAGGTGAAGGAGGTTTTTATGGAGAAACGAGAAACATTTTCCTCCCGCCTGGGCTTTGTGCTCATCTCGGCGGGATGCGCTATCGGTCTGGGCAACGTATGGCGCTTTCCCTATATCACGGGGCGATACGGCGGAGCGGCCTTTGTGCTGCTCTATCTGCTGTTCCTGGTCATTCTGGGCCTGCCCGTCATGGTGATGGAGCTGGCTGTAGGCCGGGCCAGCCAGCGGAGCATCGCGCTGTCCTTCCAGCGGCTGGAGCCCACTGGAAGCAAATGGCACTGGTACAGCTATCTGGGCTTTGCAGGCAACTATCTGCTGATGATGTTCTACACCGTGATTGCCGGCTGGCTGCTGTATTACTTTGTCAAAATGCTCCGGGGGGACTTTGTGGGGCTGGACGCGGACGGTGTGGCCGGCCAGTTTACACAGCTGCTGGGCTCGCCGGGGATTATGACCCTGTATATGGCCATTGTGGTCTGCATCGGGATGCTGGTCTGCGTCCAGGGCCTGCGCAACGGCGTGGAACGGGTGAACAAAATCATGATGGTGTGCCTGCTGGTCCTGATGGTGGTACTGGCGGTCAACTCCGTCCTGCTGGAGGGAGCGGGCGAGGGGCTGCGGTTCTATCTCCAGCCCAACTTCCACAACCTGGTTTACGACGCGCAGGGCAACTGGATTCTGGGCGAAGCGGTCTTCGCCGCCATGGGCCAGGCTTTCTTTACCCTCTCTCTGGGCATCGGGGCCATAGCCATCTTCGGCAGCTATATCGGCAAGGAGCACCGTCTGGCCGGGGAGGCGCTGCGCATCGGGGTGCTGGACACCTGCGTGGCCTTTGTTGCGGGACTGATTATCTTCCCCGCCTGCTCCGCCTTTGGCGTATCGACCAACGAGGGCTCCTCCCTTGTTTTCCTCACCCTGCCCAACATCTTCAACCACATGTCCATGGGCCGGCTGTGGGGCGGGGCCTTCTTCCTGTTTCTGTCCTTCGCCGCCCTCTCCACAGTGATCGCTGTGTTTGAGAACCTGATTTCCTTCACCATGGACCGGTGGTGGATATCCCGAAAAAAGGCGGTGCTCATCAACCTTGTGGCGGTATTCCTGCTCTCAATGCCCTGCGTGCTGGGGTGCAATCTTTGGTCCGGCTTCACCATCCTGGGGATGGACGTCTCCGGCATCGAGGACTTCCTTGTCTCCCAGAACATGCTGCCCCTGGGCTCACTGCTCTATGTTCTGTTCTGCACCAGCAAAAAGGGCTGGGGCTGGGAGCACTTTCTGGCCGAGGCCAACGAGGGGGAGGGAATTTGTTTCCCCAGAGGGGTGCGGTTCTATGTCAGCTATATCCTGCCCCTGATCGTCCTGTTTATCTTTGTCATGGGGTACTGGAACCAGTTTAAACCGAAATAAGCTTGAAACGGCGGCGGGGATTTGTCCCTGCCGCCGTTTCAAACCCGCTGCATCGGCCATTTTCTACAAATTCTGATAAGCTGAAGGGCTGTCCTTGCCCGCCTGACATGTGTTTTCTGGTCGGGCACTCAGGGCAGGCACCAAGGAGCCGGGAGGCGGAAGCCGCCTGGGCCTTTGGTAAAAGGTAACAGAAAAAGAAAATTTTTGAACGCAGATTCGAAAAAAATTACCGTCCCCCTCTTGACAAAAGCCGGAGGTTGATTTACAATAATAAACACCGGAAGGGGATATGATCTTGCGGCATGTCCAGCCGGAATGTTTAGAGAAAAGAGGTGGCACAGATGCGACTGCGTTATAATACCCAGGGAGGACTCTCACTCTGCAAACGAATGGAGCATTCTGTGCGCAGCTGTACGGCCTGACGAGGCCGGACTGCCGTATTTTCTCCATCGTTTGCAGTGCAGACGGTGGTATTTTTATACCCATTTTTCCACTATTATGAAAGGAGGCGGCAAGCCATGACAATGCCGAAGCGCGAAGTAAACACTGTTTGGGCCAAGGTCCGGGAGGACCGGGACATTGACGACCTGATTTTTAATTACGACGCCTATCACACCAGTGATGACGACACTTGCAGCGACCGGTGACGGTCCGCTGTATCCAGCAGAATGCTGATAGAGGGATGAATTGACGCCGCGGCAGGCTCTCACGGCTGCCGCGGCGTTTTTGCGCTCAGGGCGGCCGGAGCAAAATATTCTCCAGCGCCCCATCCGCCGCAATATTTTTTGCACAAAAAACCACAAAAAAAAGGCCAGATAATTCCACAGGAGGGGCTTGCTTTCTCGGGAAGAATATACTAGAATATAGGCTAAGCGACTAAAAGTCCGCCCCAAGGGGCAATCCCCCCACAAGCCCGCTGTACACTCCCGGCAGGGGACGTGCAGCACAGGGAAAAGCTCCGGGGAGCAATATGGAGGTCGAAACATTATGAGCAAGACTAGAAAAGTAGGCTTTACCGAAACCGTCCTGCGCGACGCCAACCAGTCCCTGATCGCAACCCGCCTGCCCTACAGCAAGTTTGAGCCCATCCTGGAGACCATCGACAAGGCCGGCTACTACTCCGCCGAGGTGTGGGGCGGCGCCACCTTCGACGTCTGCCTGCGCTATCTGCAGGAGGACCCTTGGGAGCGCCTGCGGAAGATTCGGGCCAAGATGCCCAACACCAAGCTGCAGATGCTTCTGCGCGGCCAGAATATCCTAGGCTATAAGCACTACCCTGATGACGTGGTCCGCAAGTTCGTAGAGCACTCCATCAAAAACGGCATCGACATTATCCGTATTTTCGATGCCCTTAACGACGCGCGCAACCTTCAGGTGGCCATCGAGGAGACCGTCAAGCGGGGCGGCCACGCCTCTGGCACCATCTGTTTCACCACCAGCCCTGTCCACACCCTGGAGAAGAATGTCCAGATGGTGAAGGAGCTCAAGCAGATGGGGGTAAAATCCATCTGCATCAAGGATATGGCCGGCATTATGGGCCCCAAGGAGTCCTACGACCTGGTGTCCGCCATCAAGGACGCCGTGCCCGAGCTGCCCCTGGTCATTCACACCCACTGCACCACTGGTCTGGCCTTTATGACCTGTCTGAAGGGCGTAGAGGCCGGCGCCGACGTCATCGACACCGCCATCTCCCCCATGTCCGGCGGCACCGCACAGCCCGCCACTGAGACGCTGGCCTACGCGCTGCGCTCCCTGGGTTATCAGGTGGACCTGGACGACAAGGTGCTCATTAAGATGGCCGACTTCTTCAAGGGCGTCCGGGCCGACTTCATCAAGGACGGCACCCTGGATCCCATCTCCATGGCCACTGACACCCAGTGCCTCAACTACCAGATCCCCGGCGGTATGCTCTCCAACCTCATCTCCCAGCTGAAGATGATGAACGCCATTGACAAGCTGGATGAGGCTCTGGCCGAGACCCCCAAGGTCCGGGCCGACCTGGGCTATCCTCCCCTGGTCACCCCCACCAGCCAGATGGTGGGCTC
>JAAVYL010000054.1 GCA_022791075.1 Lawsonibacter sp.
CATAGTAGGCGTTGATGCGGAACAGCCGGAAGATGCGCACCACCCGGAACATGCGGAAGGCCACCGCCCCGGAGGGGAAGAAGATGGGCAGGTAGTAGGGCAGGAAGGAGAGCAGATCCACCAGCCCGCTGAAGGAGCATATGTATTTGAGCAGGGCCCTGCTCTCGGGCAGCTTGGGGTGGAGGAACCGGGCTGTCCACAGCCGCAGGCAGTAGTCCACGGCGAAGAAGGCCACCGTGGCCGCCTCCACACTGAGCAGCCAGGGGCCGTACACGGTCCGGATGCTCTCAAAGGTGTAGAGCACACTGACAATGAGGTTGACCACAATGGCCAGCGAGTTGGTCAGGTCGTAGAGCCGGCTGGTCCGGTCGTAAGAGGCCCCCACCTCAATAATCTCATGCAGCCGCCTGCGGCGGCGGAGCCAGGCGCTGTCCGCCATAAGCAATCCACTCTCCCATAAAGAAGCAGTCCCAACCCTGCATCCCTGCGGGCGGGACTGCTGCCGGCGGTCCCCCCGCAGAGCTGAACACCTCCGGGATTGGTGCAGCCTCTGAATTCTTTCTACACTTTACCAGCCCTCCGGCAGGCTTGTCAATCCGTGCCGGAAAGAATTTTCTCCAGAGCGGTCAGGGCCCAGTCCACATCCGCCTCTGTGCTGGCAAAGCCCAGGGACAGCCGGACACTGCCCTGGGGGAAGGTGCCCAGGACCTTGTGGGCGGAGGGGGCGCAGTGCAGGCCGCAGCGGGTGAGGACGCCGAACTCCTCCTCCAGCCGCCAGGCGGCCTCGGCGTTGTCCATCTGGAGAAAGTCCAGGGAGAACACGCCCACCCGGTTCTCCGTCCCGGCGGGCCCGGCCAGCCGCAGGCCGGGCCCCAGGGGGAGGCCGGCCAGGAGCCGGGCGGTGAGGGCCTGCTCATGGGCCATCAGCGCCTCGACGCCCCGCTCCTCAAGATAGGCCAGAGCCCGCTCCCAGCCATAGATACCGGGCAGGTTGGGGGTGCCCGGCTCAAAGCGGTCGGGGAGGAGGTCGGGGACCTCCTCACTGTCAGAGGCGCTGCCGGTGCCTCCGGCCCACAGGGGGTCCAGCCGGGCGGCGAGGTCGGGCGAGAGGAGGGCCGCCCCGATGCCCTGGGGGCCCAGCAGTCCCTTGTGCCCCGGCGCCACCAGGGCGGACAGCTTCAGCTCTTCGAAGTGGATGGGCACGTGTCCCGCCGACTGAGCCGCGTCCAGGGCGAAGGGAACCCCCCGGGCGGCGCACAGCTCCCCCACGGCCCTGGCGTCCTGGAGGACGCCGCAGACGTTGGAGGCGTGGGCCATCAGCACCAGCCTGGTATTGCTCCGGAACAGGCAGGGGAGCGCATCCAGCACCAGCCGCCCATCCCCGCCGCAGGGGGCCCGGTCGAAGCGGACCCCCTGCCGCTCCAGCTGGACCAGGGGGCGCATGACGGCGTTGTGCTCCATGGCGGAGACGATACAGTGGTCTCCGGGGCGCAGGAGGCCCTTGAGGAGGAGATTCAGCCCCGCTGTGGCCCCCGAGGTGAGAATCACGTGGCTGGGGTGGGGGAAGGAGAACAGCCGGCAGAGCCGCTCCCGGAGGGAGAGGGCGGTGAGCCCCGCCTCCCGGGCGGCGGCGTAGGAGGAGCGGTTGACCGTGGCCCCCACCTGCTCCACATAGTACCGCATCCGCTCTCCCACCTCCTCCGGCTTGGGGAAGGAGGTGGCGGCGTTGTCCAGATAGATCATGCCGCTCACCTCAGACGGATGCGGGGCCCGCCGGAACAGGCCTCCACCGTGCCGATGCGCTGGGCGGAGGGGACGGCCCCCTCCAGCTGGGCAAGCAGCCTGCCGGCGTCGGCGGGGTCCACCGCCATCAGCAGTCCCCCGGCGGTCTGGGGATCATAGAGCATATCCTGGAGCCAGAGGGGGGTGCTTCCCGGGTCCACTCCCTGCTGGGCAAAGGCGCGGTTCCGATACATCCCCTGGGGCAGGATGCCCTCCCGGGCCAGTCCGGCGGCCTCGGGGATGAGGTCGATGTCCCCTGTGGAGAGGGTGATGGAGACGCCGGAGCCCTGAGCCATCTCATAGGCGTGGCCCAGCAGGCCGAAGCCGGTGACGTCGGTGCAGGCGTGCACCTGATAGTTCACCATAATGTCCCGGGCGGCGCGGTTCAGGGTGGTCATCAGCCGGACGGCCAGCGCCTGTCCCTCCGCGGAGAGCAGTTCCGCCTTGGCGGCAGTGGTGAGGATACCCACCCCCAGGGGCTTGGTGAGCAGCAGCACGTCCCCCGGCCGGGCACCGGAGTTGGTGAGAATTCTGTCCGGATGGACAAAGCCGGTGACGCACAGACCATATTTGGGCTCGTCGTCCAGAATGCTGTGGCCGCCGGTAATGAGAGCGCCCGCCTCATACACCTTGTCGTAGCCGCCCCGGAGCAGGTCGTGGACCGCCTGGCTGGGCATGGTCTCGGGCACGCACAGGATATTCAGGCACAGCTTGGGCTCACCCCCCATGGCGTAGACATCGGACAGGGCGTTTGCGGCGGCAATCTGCCCGAAGGTATAGGGGTCGTCAGCGATGGGGGGAAAGAAGTCCACCGTCTGTACCAGAGCCAGGTCCTCCGACACCTGGTATACCGATGCGTCGTCGCTCTTGTCAAAGCCCACCAGCAGCTTGGGGTCCCTGTGGACCTGGATGCCCTCCAGCAGCTGGGCCAGCACGCCGGCCCCCACCTTGGCCCCGCAGCCGGCGCATTTGGCCAGCTTGGTGAGCTTCACCTGTGTTTCTGACATGTCTGTCTCCTTCCTGTGCCCGAGGGGGGTGTCCCGGGCGCAGAGCCCTCCCCCCGCCTCCCCCGCTGGAGGCGGGGAGTGCGCAAGGGGTCTCCTCCATGGGACACTCCCGCCCCAAGGGCGGCTTCTTGCGTATTTTGAGCTGATGTGGTATAGTGGCAAGCGGTAAAATCCACTAAAATTTTTAGGAGGTTGTCTTATGTTTCTTGACGCGACTGGAAAGGCCTGTCCCATCCCTGTAGTTATGGCCAAAAGGGAGCTGGACGGCGGCTGTGAGGACCTGGTCATTGCAGTGGACAACGATACAGCGGTTCAGAACCTGACCCGCCTGGCCTCCGGGCGGCAGATGCAGGCGGAGACCCAGGAGCAGGACGGGGTGTTCCGCGTCCGCATCCACGGCGCCTCCTCCGGCCCGGCGCTCATGCCGCCCCTGGCCTCCTGCGGGTCCGGGCAGGGGGGATACGCCGTCTTTATCAGCAAGGATCACTTGGGCGAGGGGGCGCAGGAGCTGGGATACAACCTGCTGCGCATGGCCCTGTTTACCCTGGCCCAGGGGGAGGCCCTGCCGGAGAGCGTGCTCTTTATGAACAGCGGCGTGCGCCTGCCCGCCGGAGAGGACGAGCAGGTGCTGGACAGCCTGCGCGCCCTGTCGGACAAGGGCGTGGACATTCTGGTCTGCGGCACCTGCCTGAATTACTATGGGATAACAGAGCAGCTGAAGGCGGGTGCCGTCAGCAACATGTATGACATTCTGGAGCGGATGCAGCGGGCCGGCAAGGTCATCACCCTGTGAGCGGAGGCACGCAGGAGTATGGGCTGCTGACCTTCAGCTCCACCCATACAGCCCTCCGGGCGGAGGTGCTGCTGAGGGACCTGAACGTCCGGATGATGCCCACCCTGCGGGAGATCAGCGCCAGCTGCGGCATCTCACTGCGCCTGCCGCCCCAGGCCGGGGAGGAGGCCCAAGCCCGGCTGACGGGAGCCGGCCTGACGGGCTGGCGGCTGTATCATGTCCTGTCGGAGGGGAAAAAGCCGGTGTGTACGCTGATATCCCCAAAAGAGTGACCGGCGGACCGGGAGCGGCTCAGCGCCCTGCCGCCGCTCTGCCCGGACCGGCGGTGAAGTAGAGCAGTCCCTCCAGCACCCCTCCGCCGATGGCCCGGGCCTTGTCCGACACGGTAAAGCAGTGGTCATAGGTGCACCGCGGATCGATGTCCCCGGTCTTCAGCCCCGGGGTGACGGGACAGCCCTCAGGGAGCATCCCCCGGACAATGCCGGGTATCTGGGCGCGGATGGGGGTTTCCTCCACCCAGGCCACAATGTCCCCCGCGGCCACCTGGTCTCCGATCCGGACCGCGGGGCGGAGCCGGCCGCTGCCGCAGGCCCGGATGACCCGCTGGGTGGTGTATCCGCCGATGTCCCCCGGAATGCCGGTGTTGGGGGCGGCGGAGCCCTCCAGAATCAGCCGGCCCAGGTGGTGGCCCCGCTGGGTCTCCACAACGGCATGACAGTCCGTCCCTGCGGTAAAACCGGGCCCCAGGGCCAGGACCACAGGGGCGTCGGTGATGGCAGTGCCCAGGTTGCGCTTGGCCAGGATGCCGTCCACAACGGCGTCAAAGGGCATCCGGGTGCGGATGCGGGCCTCCGGGTCCGCCAGAACGGGGATTTCCCCCCTGCTCAGCGCCTCCTCTGCCCCGGAGCAGTCGGGCACGTGCCGGGCGGAGACCCCCTCCACCTGGGCTGTGCCGTCATAAATGCACTGGGAGAAGGCCACCGTCCGGCGCACGGCCAGGGGCTGGGGCAGGTCTGTCATCACAACCTGCATTCCCGCCCGGTACAGGCGGAGGGCCGTTCCTGTGGCCAGGTCCCCCGCTCCTTTGATCAAAACCAGCATAGTCCGCCACGCTCCTCTTCTGTAAATGATGTAGTTAGTGTGGGAATGCCCCGGGCGCACAGCAGAGCCTGAATCTCCTGCGCGGCCCGCGGGGCCAGATCCGCCTTGTTGACGGCGCACCGGAAGGCCATGTGGGGCGCGGTGCCCTTCCGCCCGCCCAGGGGACTGGCCAGGAGCAGCGCCGCGTCCTCCGGCTCCACCGTGGCCTGGGGAGGCTTGCCCAGCAGGGCGCATACCCGCTCCGGCCTGTGGCAGACGGAGCGGATGGGGCGTCCCACGCAGTCCGCCCCCGCCACGGCGATGACCGCCGCGGCCTGGGGCGGAATAACCGGCTCATAATCCGCCGGGGCCTTCAGGGGCAGCCTCTTTGCGCCGTCCGCCTCAATGAGCACCAGGTCCGCCGCCTGCATACACGCGGCGGCGGTGCCCGCGGCGGACAGCTTTCCCTCCCGGCCGGGGACGCCCAGCATCACAATTCCGTGCCGGGCCGTGAGCTCTCTCAGCCGGGAGACCTCTGCGCAGCCGGTCACGGTGAGTCTCGGGTGGGGGAACATGTGGGTGGTGGTGGTGACAATAACGGTCCGGCCCGCCGCCCTGGCCTCCCGGGCCAGGGCATAGAGCAGGGTGGTTTTTCCGCCGCCGCCCACCAGAGCCACGGTCCGGTGCCGGTCCGGGTCCAGCTCCAGCTGTGTCCACAGAGACACCATCCATACCGCCTCCCCTGTGTGTCTGGTCCTATTGTAACGGATGCCGGGGAAAAATGCAATCCGAAAGAATGAGCGGGGGATCCTGCTGGGGCTGCTCCTGAACGGAAGCTTTTACAGCTCCGACGGCGGGTTCTCCTCCTGCGGCTGCCGGAAGGACTGAATCTCGTTCCAGACGGCCTGGGCAATCTGTCCCGCCAGGTCAAAATCCACGTGGGGATTATAGAGGGCCTCCAGCTCGTCATGCATGGCCTTGGCCTGGGCCAGGGAGTCCACCGCCTCCTCCACCAGCGCGGCGGATACCTTTCTGGCAAAGCGAAGCCTGGGCCGGCTGCGCCGGAGGACGTCGCCGTCCGCCGCGGCGTCCAGCCGCAGCCGGCGGTAAGGCCTTCCGGGGACGTTCAGCCCGCAGCCGGCGGAGAGAAAGGCCAGACCCAGCTGGGGTATCAGCAGGTGGGCCATCCGGTCGGGGGCCATGGGGGTGGGACAGACCACCGTGTCATAGCCGCTGGCTGTTGCCCCGGCCAGCAGGTGAATGAGCAGCTCGTGGGCCAGGTCACAGCTGTCCGTCAGCTCGTACACCCGTCCGCACTGGGCCAGGGCGGTGTCATACAGACAGAGGACGCCCTGGTGGGTTACCGCCCCCAGGAAGCGTTGCTTCACCCGGCCGGGCTGTCTGGTCCTCCGGCGGGGGATCTCCCGGGACAAAATTCCCTGGGCCCGCTTGGCCAGCTTTTGGGACAGCGCATCGGTCAGCAGGGTGGCACGCTGGTCCTCTATAATCTCCGCCGCCGCCCCCAGACAGCGGTACGCCCGCTGGTAGCAGCCCTTATACCCCACCATGCAGTCCATAATCTCCTGCCGCAGGAGCCAGAGGGCCTGCTTGTCATAGCAGTCCCCCATGTTCACATACCGCTCCACTGCGCCGGGGTATTTGGGCTCCACCACATGGGGCGCGGTTTCATAAGGACACTGGACAAGCTGTTTGAATCGGCGTAACCGCCCAATTTTGACGGCCAAATATGGAAAGCGAGGCTTTGGTACAGGCTGTCTTTGAGCTAATGATGACATTTACTCTAAGAACTGCGTACTTTGGCAGTAGAAGAGGGACATTGGCACTGGTTTGACCAAACGGTTTCCCTGCCGGCTGGATTATTTAAAATAGGAGAATGTGTTTAATATAGTATTGTGGGCGAAATGTAATTTTGCTATAATTGCCTCATCTCTATTTGATAGGAGAAATGCAAAATGACATTAGAAGACACCTGAAGAAAATGCGGGAGATAGATGTACGGAATATTGACCCATCAACATTAGTGGATATTAAGGATGTCCATATTGACACCTCACTCCCTGTAGAACAACGGTTAACCAGCGTGCTTCAATAAATGAACGGAAATCCATATTTCTTCCGCAGTAACGGTTTAGTTGTCAAATGCTCCTTTAAGGAAGAGAAAAAATTGCAAGAAATATTAGAGGATATATTAGAGCATCTTTAGATCATGGAGGAAAATACATTGATTCTACTTGAACGGCCAGAGTACAATTTTTTAAAGACTGACCCGTGTCTCGGGAAGAATATTATTTTCCTCACCTTTGGCGGCAGCTACGCCTACGGAACCAATGTGGAGGGCTCTGATATTGACATCCGGGGCTGTACGCTGAACAGCAAAGCGGACCTGCTGGGTATGGGTCAATTTGAGCAGGTGGTGGACACAGCGACGGATACCACAGTGTACGCTTTCAACAAGCTGCTGACTCTGCTTATCAACTGCAATCCCAATACGATCGAGCTTTTGGGCTGCAAGCCGGAGCACTATTTTGTCCTCACTCCCATCGGGAAGCGGCTTCTGGACCAGCGTAAAATGTTTCTCTCCCAGCGGGCGGCCATCTCTTTCGGCGGTTATGCCAACCAACAGCTCCGGCGGCTGGAAAATGCCCTGGCCCACGACGCCTACCCCGCCGAGGTCAAGGAGCGGCACATCATGGGCTCCTGCGAGCACACCATCTTCACCTTCCCGGAGCGCTACCGCAGCTTTACCCCGGAGCAGATCAGGCTGTCCGTCGCCTGGGTGGATGGCGGGCCCCAGGTGGTGGCGGATATCCGCATGGAGCAGGTGCCCCTGCGCACCCTCACCGGTATGGTCAGTGAGCTGGTGGAGATTACCCGAAACTATGATAAAATCCACCACCGAAACAAGAAAAAGGACGACGCCCACCTGAACAAGCACGCCATGCACCTGGTGCGGCTCTATCTCATGTGCCTGGATATCTTGGAGAAGGAGG
>JAAVYL010000055.1 GCA_022791075.1 Lawsonibacter sp.
GGCTTGATCACGTCGATGAGGCGCTTATGGATGCGGCGCTCAAACTGCTCACGGCTGTCCTTATACTTGTGGACGGCCCGCAGAATGGTGACGACCTCCTTCTTGGTGGGCAGGGGGATGGGACCGGAGACGTTGGCGCCGGTGCGCTTGGCGGTCTCCACGATCTTCTCGGCGCTCTGGTCGATGAGCTGATGGTCATAGGCCTTGAGGCGGATGCGGATCATTTCTTTCTGAGCCATGTTGGTTGTTTCCTCCTTAAAATACGAAGTTGAGTTTTGGGTCTGCTCGTCCTCCGTACGGTGAGCGATTGGATATACACGCTTTCGTGCGTATCACTCCAGGCCGCGAAAAAACCGGCGCATAGACAGGCCGGTTCTTACCGTACCAGGCGATATACGCCGTGTACAGCACTCGCTCAGCCGCCCGATAGTCGGACATACTCCGCGGAAGTTACCTCGTTTTAAGAGCAATCTCCCGCATCATCGCACTGCGCCCTTTTCAGACGCCCAGTTATCATACAACACCCGCCCGTGTGTGTCAAGGGGTTTTTCAAAATTTTCTGGCATATTTTTAAGGAATCGGGCGGACTCCTTTGTGCGTTTTGCGGCAAAAGCAGGGGGCCGCCCCACCGGGCGGCACGCCGGGACCGTATTTCTTGGGGAGAAGGGGCCGCCGTTAGCTCCTACTCCCCCAGCCTCCCGCTTTTCTCCAGCAGCAGGGAGCCGTCTGCCCGGTACAGGCGGAGGGTGTAAACGCCATCCTCGGGCCGTTCAGGTGACCAGGCTGCTGTATCCATGCCCAGACACAGCAGCCACACCCCATTTTTCAGCCCCCAGCCGTTCCCGGCCCGCTGCTGTCCATCCAGCCACACCTCCACCTCTGCCCGCTCTGTCTCCTCTGGAACATTTAAAAACAGCAGCGGGGTCCCCATCTTCAAGTTGCCACGATACGTCCAGACAGCGCTGACACCGTACATAGGGATGGAGAAAATCCCATCTTCCAGGGAGCAGATCTCCAATCTGTTATGACCCGAAACATACACATATACCTGATTTTTCGTCATGCCCACCACGGCATCCCGGTCCAAGAAGCCCGGCTCGGGCAAATCCCGCCACAGGAGCGGACCGTCCTTTCCGCTGTTGAACACGATCTCGCTCCGAGGCAGGAGGTGGGTGCGCTCCATGCGCCGGAACTCCAGCTCCGCCGTGGGCAGGGGATAGCCCGCCCGAGCCCACAGGGCGTACAGGCAGATCAGCGTCAGGACCAGGTTGCAAAGAATGCGCTGCCCCCGGCCAAGCCGGGGCAGTTTTCTTTTAGCCATTCGTTCCGCCCTCCTCCACCACCAGCGGTATGGTCAGTGACCACTGTGTTCCCATCCAGTCGTATTCCAGTTTAATCCACTCTGCCCCCGGGGTAATCCCCATCACCGTCAGGTCAAACCGCTTCTCCAGCCAGTTCCCTCGCCCCTGATTGACCATCACATAGCCCTCATGCTCCAGCCTCAGGCTGTACACCTCATAGGAGCTGGCATACTCTCTTCCGGTACTGTCCACAGCCCGGAGCCGCTGGATGACATTTTCCGAAGCCGGCGCCCAGGGCGGTCCCGCCGCCCGCAGCTGTGCAAACAGCCACCACTCCTCTGGCTCCTGCTCCGCATCCTGGAAGCAAAATAACCCCGCCCGCTTTATCCGAAATCGGTAGTCCCCTACCCGGACACTGTCCTCCGGCCGGAGGGCAGCTAACGGAGTGCGGATGACACCGTCGTCTCTGTCAGCACCGTCTCCCTGCCAGGGATCAATCCCGGACTGATAGCAGTCTTCAATGCGGTTCCATTCGCTGTCCTGCTCCAGACCGCGCGTCCAGTCCCGCAGTCCATCGCCCCCGTACAGGATGAACGCCAGCACCAACGTCACCGCCGCCAGCACCTGACTGGCCCGCCACAGCCAGCCCAGCCAGGGCCGGTGCACTCGGGCCAGCTCCCGCCTGACCTCCTCCGGGTCCCCCATGCCGGCCAGGGCCTGCTCCTGGGCCTCGCTGAGGGGAATTTGGGGAAAAACACGCTGAAGGCCGGCAGCCTTGTCCTCCAAATGGGCCAGCAGCTCCGCCCGCACCGCCTCCCGGTCGGGTCTGAACCGGATCCCGGATACCGCCGTATCCAGCCATTTGTACTCCGCCATTATGTGCTTCATGGCCGTCTCCTCACGCCAGGGCGATGGTGCCGCCGGACAGCACCTGCTCCACCCCCTGATGGAAGGCCGCCCACTCCGCCCGCTTCTCATCCAGCAGCTTTTTGCCCTTCCGGGTGAGCTTATAGTACTTCCGCATCCGCCCGGAGGGGGCCTCCTGCTGGTAGGAGGAGAGAAATTTATCCTTCTCCAGGCTGTGGAGGATGGGATACAGGGTGCCCTCCTTCATCTGGAACAGGTCGCTGGACCGCCGGGCCAGCTCCTCAATCATCTGGTAGCCATACATGTCGCTCCCCTCCAGCAGGGACAGAATCAGCATGGCTCCGCTCCCCGCCATCAGGCCCTTGTCGAATTTCATAATATCCACCCTCACTTCCAATTTTCCGGGATATGGCGGGGCCTGCGTGTCCCGCAGCTCCTCCCCGGCCATATACCTCGCGTCTCTAGGTATATTATACCTAGAGATACAAGGTATGTCAAGGGCAAAAAAACAGCCCGTTGACTTTCCTCCTTTCACCGTGCTATCCTGAGTAAAAAAAAGGGGGGGATTGCAGTGGGTGCAAAGCAAATCTTTTTTGTCCTGTTTATCCTTTGGTTTCCGGGGCTCACGGGCTGGCTCTTTTGCTCCTCCCTGATAAAATTCCGCCGCTGGCGGAGGGACACCCCCGTCTCCGCCCGGCGGCAGGCGGTTCTGATTCTCCTCCCCTCCCTCCTCATTGTCCTCTTTCTTCTGCCTGCCATCCTCAGCATCCCTGGAGAGCTCCCCGTCCCCCAGAGTGAGCTGGAGGAGGTGACCGCCCCAGTGGAATCTGTAAAGCAGCTCACCTACCGCCGGACCCGGGGCCGGTATGGCGGTACAGGCCGGGCGTATCGCTACCACATCTATCTGGAGGACCGCCCCGGTTATCTTCGAATCCCTGATTTTGTCAAATTCGACCAGGACGCCTTTCTGAACTGGGCAGGAAGGGAACCGGTGACCTTTTTATTCAGCTCCAGCAGCGGACGTCCCATCCCCTATGTCATCCAAAACGCCAGCGGCGGCACCTTTCAGGACTATGAATCCGTCTATACCCAGATGTGGTCAAACGCTGTGCACACCATGATCACAGTCCTGTCAAGCGCCCTGTTTTTGGGGGCGGGGGCGGTCTGTCTTCCCGCCTGGCTCTATCCGCTGAAGGCCAGAGGAAGGATTGATCAAGGAAAGAGACGGGAGCTGGCTCTTCTGGTTCTGTTCCTTGTTGTTCTGCTGGCCGTCTGCTTCTTCAACAGCCTCCCTGAGGTCACCGAGACCCCCGCCAGCAGTCCGTCCGCCACGGCGGACAGGTACATCCAAACTCCGCCGTCCGGCTCCCAAGCCGCGGAGGGATAAAAGCGGCCCGTCCCCTGAATATGGGGACGGGCCGTCGGCGCTATATAGGATTATCTGCGGACCCACTTGCCGAAGAGGGTCTTTTTGAATTTCAGCATAGCCTCCTGGGCAGGCGGGTAGTTCCCGCAGTTCTGAAAGTACTCCACACCCTTTTTGATGTCCTGAGGGACGCCCAGGCCCTCGGAATAGATAGTGCCCAAGCCATAGCTCTTGAGGGGGGTGTTATAGGGCCACTCCAGAAAGATACTCAGGGCCTTTTGCGGGTCCCTCTGGCAGCCCCGGCCGAAGAGGAAGCAGTCAGCCAGCATATCAATGCCGTAATCGGCGCCTCTGGCCTTCGCGTCCTCCAGGAGCTGCACCGCTCTGGCGTAGTCCTGCACGCCTCCCTCTCCGGTATAATACAGCACCCCGGCCATGCAGGTGCCGTTGATCGACCTGGAGGCGCTCGCATTAAAGCACTCCAGAGCCTTTGGCCGGTCCTGGGGAATATATTTCCCCTCATAATAGAGCATACCCAGATAAAACCAGGCGCTCAGTTGGCCCTGCTCAGCCGCAGACCGGAACAGCTCCGCCGCCTTCGGCCCCTGACCCGGCTCGTCCTTGATCCAGTTTCCATACCGCTCCTGCCAGTCCGGATAGCCCAGCTCAGCGCCCAGCCGGGCAATCTCCTCCGCCTTTTTCATGTCCGGAGCCAGCCAGCCCTCTTCCCCCTTGTGATACAGGTTATAGAGGTTGCGTCCCGCCACCCCCATGCCGCCCCGGAAGGCCTTCTCCAGCCAGGGTACACATTTCATCTGGCTCTCCCTGACCCAGGCCGCAAAGTCCTCCTGGGTGGGGAAGCTGGCGGCGCTTTTCTCCTCAATTCCAACAATATCCAGCCAGTAGTAGCCGCTGCCGATAAGGTTTTGGCAGAACAGACAGCCCGCCTCTCCCTTCTCACGCACCACGTCCCAGGCCGCTCTCCGGCCGGGGAAGGGCATGGCCTTCTCCAGCGCCGGGGTAAGCATCCCGCAGCGTATAGCTCCCAGCACCCCCATGGCGCTGCCCCGGAGAATGCTGTCCCGGAGAAATTGACTGGCTGCGCCCTCATCCTCCTGGAAGGGGTGGTATTCCCAGCTGTAGTCAGGGCCGCAGGCGCACCGGAACAGGAGATAGGAGGCGTCCCCGTCTCCAGCCGCTACGGCGGCGGTCAGAGGCGGAATGGCGGCGGCCGCCCGCTTGGCGTCGTAGCAGTAATAGATGTCCTCCAGGGCCTGCTCCACCGCGTCGCTAAAATATTTTCCCAAATCTATCCGCTCCTTCCGTCCCCTGCAAAAGGGGTTCTGCCAAAGGGCAGGAACCAGGCATCCCCCTTAACGACGGACCCACTTGCCGAAGAGGGTCTTTTTGAATTTCAGCATAGCCTCCTGGGCAGGCGGGTAATTCTTGCACTTTTGGAAATACTCCACCCCTTTTTTGATGTCCTGGGGGACGCCCAGGCCCTCGGAATAGATGGTGCCCAGGCCGTGGTTGATGAGGTTGGTGCTGTAGTCCACCTCCTGGAACAGCTGCAAGGCCCGGACAGCGTCCCTCTGGCAGCCGTAGCCGAAGAGATAGCAGGTGCCCAGCATATCATTGCCCCAGGTATTCTTGTGGGCGTGGGCCTGCTCAAAGAGCTGAACGGCCCGTGCGCAGTCCTGCGGGACGCCGTCCTTCCCCAGGAAGAGCAGCTCCCCCGCCCGGTTGGCGCAGCCAATCTGGTCCGGGTCCTGAAGGCCCAGCTCATAGCACTTCATCGCCTGGACACAGTCCTTGGGCACCAGCTTGCCCTCCTGGAAGGTCTTGCCGATATAGTACCAGCTGGACAGCTGGCCCTGCTTGGCGGCTGCAAAGTACAGGTCCAGCGCCTCCTGGGTGCGGCCCTCCTTCTCCATGACAAAGCCGGCATACCGCTCCTGCCAGTCCGGGTAGCCCAGGCTGGCGCCCAGCCGGGCAATCTCCTCCGCCTTGGCCTTGTCAGGCGCAATAATGCCCTCCTCCCCGTCGTTAAACAGGTTATACATATTCCGGCCGGCAAAGCCCATGCCTCCCTCAAAGGCCTTTTGGAACCAGGGGATACATTTCAGCTCGCTCTCCCGCAGCCACTTGCCAAAAGCCTCCTTGCTGGGAAAGTCCTGGGGACCCTTGCCCTCGATGCGGACAATGTCCAGCCAAAAATAGGTGTTGCCAATCATATTCATGGCAAACAGACAGCCCGCCTGGGCCTTCTCATGGACCACATCCCAGGCCTCCTTCAAGCTGGAGAAGGGCATGGCCTCCTCCATCTCGGGGGTGAGCATCCCGCACCGCATGGCTCCCAGCACCCCCATGGCGCTGCCCTTGAGGATGCTCTGGCGGATCAGCTGCTCTGTAGCCTCGTCATTCTCCTGGAAGGGGTGATAGTCCCAGCTGTACTGGGGGCCGGAGGTGCAGCGGGACAGGATATAGGCTGCGTCTCCGTCGCCGGCGTTGGCCGCGTCGGCCAGGGGCTGGAGTACCGCCGCCGCCTTCTCCCGGTCATAGGTGTAGTAGATGGCCTCGATTGCGCTGTCTACCGCGTCGCTGAAGTACTTACCCATTTTCATCCGCTCCTTCTTTATTGTGTGGCTCCCCCAAAGGGGATTTATTTTTTCGACTTCTCCAGCTGTTTGGTAATATCCTTCCACTGGGAAAAATCCGGGGCAAAGGTCCCCTCTGACATCTGCAGCAGCCACTCCCGGGCCTGCCGGTCGGTACATTTGGTCTCAAACACCCGCAGCTTATCCGGGTCGGGCCGGCTTGCGTTGGCGGTGACCCGCCCGTCGGACTGGTCCCCTGCCTTTAAGTAGAGATACCGGGGCCCGGCAAAGAGGGCCACCACAGTATACCGTCCGCTGGACAGCCCCTCCCCGGCCAGCTCCACATCCCGGCGGGTAAAGGAGTCGTAGTCCCGGGTAGCCCCGGTGCGGTCACTGAGGGACAGCCGGGCCCGGGACTGCTGCCGGGGCCGGCCCGCCTCCTGAAGGGGCTGCCACCCCGACAGGTTGGGGACTTGCTTTCTCTCCAGCAGACCGGCAAAGGCCTGCCAGGCCTCCTGCTCACTCGTTGGCCTGCACACGGACTGATAGTCTCCGCCTGCCGTGCGCAAAACGGCGATCAGGGTGAGCCCCCTGTTGGTGATCCCGCACTCCAGCCGGGAAAAATTCACCCCGCTCAGCCCGGGCGCCGGGATAAGCTCCACTGGCTCCAGCGCAAAATGGTCTCCCTGGCTATTCAGGCCGGTGAGCTGGTCTTCCACTGTTCTCCGGTCAAAACGGGAGGTCCGCCGGCCCTGGAGGTCGATCAGGACAAATTCGGCGTTGCTCCCGGCACTGTACCGCTCCTGCTCCGCCCGGCTGGCCAGCCGTTTGTCCCGGCGGCGGCGGTAGGAGCTCTCCAGAGCCTGCCACTCCTCGTCAGACTGGCTTGTAAAGTTCGCCATCTCGTTATGGCTGGCAAAGTAGGCCTCCGGCGCCCGCAGGCGCAGGCAGTTCACCGCCGCCTGAAGCTCCGCCGGCTTGCGCAGGCCGGTGGACTGGATCTGTCTGCGGTCGTCCACAATGTACAGCTCAATAATTCGGGCCGACTGCCGGCGGCCATTCGAGTAGTGGACCTTGATCTCGTCCCGGGGAAACACCCCCCGAATCCGGTCAATGGAGGTGACGTCATCTCCAAAGACCCACTCTTTTCCGATTGCAACCCGGTCGAACCACTGGCCGTTCTCCCGAATATCCCGGTCTACCATGGCGAAGAGCTCCTCCACTGGAGGGGCCTCATCGGGGTAAGGCAGCTGGGAGCGGATGGAGTTGGCCAGCCGGCTCCTGGCGGGACAGAGGGCGTCCCGCAGGTCCATGTAGGTCTCAATTACAAAACAGACCACAAAGACCGCAAAGCCGCCGCCGCTGACAATCCAGACAGCCCAGTCGGAGATTTCCGTCTTCTCCTCCCCGAACCCCATGAAGAAGACCACACCGCAGCCGGCGGCCAGGAGCAGATACAAAAGCGACCACAAAAGCCGGGCCAGCCGCTTTCGGGTCCGGTCCAGACAGTACCCCCCCTCGGGTCCCTCCGGCTGCTGCTTTTTGTTCCACCCCATAATCAGGAGAATCACCGGTATGGCAAAGATCCGCAGCACAACCACCAGCAGAATATACACAATTACATTATAGGGCCACTTCAGGTAAAACCGCTTCTTTCCTTCCACGCTCCGCACATCCTTATGTCTTGGTTTGTCCGCTCAAAGCCGGGTGTGTCCTTAGTTTAGCACCAGATTTTCCCGAAATCAATACCTATTTATGATATAAAAAACCGCCCGGCAGCGGGCGAAAAAAGGGTTTCATGCTTGCCTTGTAAATTCAGAAAACCTGTTCGGGGACAGGCAGGGGCAGAACCCCTGCCCTACACCCGTTCGGGGACAGGCAGGGGTAGAACCCCTGCCCTACACCCGTTCAGGGATAAGCAGGGGTAGAGGCAGCACAGCTCAGGGCGTATCCGTGCGTCCGGCCAGATAGTCCAGAGAGACATTGTAGAAATTCGCAATTCGGATCGCTATCGACAGCTTAGGCTCCGCTTCTTCATATTCATACTTTTGATAGGCGCGGGAAGAAATATTAAGTTCTTTTGCCGCAAAGGCCTGTGAAACGCCTTTCTCTTTGCGAAGCAAGATTAAACGCTCAGAAAAAACAGACATTTTAATAACAACCCCTTGACAACGCACTAAAGTACGCGTATAGTAAAAGAAGAAACGCACCAAAGTACGCTACGTGGAGGAATCAAAATGAAAGCCCTATTAGACATTCTCACCCAATACGCAGAAGAAAACCTTGTTCCCCGCCTTTTGCGGGAGTACACGCCTAAAATCCAGACGGCGCGGTCACGCGCGAACATAGAGGCCGAGACGCTGGGGGCGCTGAGCCCGAGCGCGGCGGAACATGTTGAAATGCTGAAATCGGAGTTGGGCAACGTCTATTTCTTCCGGGAGCAGGCGTTCCTCCTGTCCGGCATCTCCATCGGCCTGGAGCTGGGGCGGCTCTAGTTGAACTTGTAAATCTTCCGGGCCAGCCGGTACAGGGCAACAGACAGCCTCCGGCCGGGGAGGGTGGGCAGATTTGTAGCCGCGGGGATAGCGAAGTAGCGCATCCGGGCATACAGCCCCTTGTCCACTGTCCGCAGGTACTCCCACAGCCGGGTCCGTTTTCCCAGGGACTCGGGACTGCCCTCCATGGTGAGGAAAATGGAGGAGATGGTCATCATGATGGCCAGGTAATTGTACATATATCTAGCCAGCCGCTTGTCCTTCTCAGCCACCTGCCGCAGGTCCCAGCAGTCAATCATGTGGTAGTTCACCCGCAGCTGCTGGTCCACCCGGCCCATCATCACGCTCTCATTGACACTCTGGTCCGCCCGGCCAATGAAATACCGATACAGGTCCACATCCATATAGTACATGTTGCGCACCAGGGGCAGTGGCTCATATACAAAGATGTTGTCCACATAAAACGTGTGCTTGGGCAGCTCCAGCCCGCAGTCCCGCAGCACCTGGGTGCGGTAGATCACGCTGTGCATCAGCAGATACTGCCCCGGCTTAAACCGGCCGATGTGCCTCCAGCCGAAGACCCGGCCCACAGGGAACACGTTCCGGTAGTTCACCGCCCGCTGGGTGTTGTCCTCCACATGCTCATAGA
>JAAVYL010000056.1 GCA_022791075.1 Lawsonibacter sp.
ATCCATGGAGGACATGGTGGTGTGCAGGTGGAGCTCCACCCGCTTCTCCGGGGCGGTGTCCTCCCTCATTTTCTTCTCCGCCGCGGCCACAGCTACTGGCTCCAGCACCATGTCGCCGTAGAACCGGTCCATGTTGAGGCGGCCCTGGACCTTCAGGTGCATCCCTTTTTTGACGCCATCCACCAAGGGCTTGCCCTCGTCGCCGGGAAAGAATTTGTTTACCCGGATGGAGCCGGTGTAGTCGGTCATGTCAAAAGCCACCACCCAGGCTCCCCGCTTCTTCAGCTCCCGGTTGTCGATGGCGAAGACGTCCCCCTCCACCACTACCATGCCCATGTCCAGCTCCAGCTCCCCTATGGGGGTGGGAGCCTTGGAAATGGCTTTGCCGAAGATGGTCTTGCCCTGAGGCTTTTTGTCCTTCTTCCCAGGGGCGGCGGGCCGGGCGGCATTTTTCAGGGCCGCCCGGCGGAGCGCCTCGGTGCGGGCGAAGGGGTCCTCGTCATGAGCGAACCTTTCCTCCGGTGCGTCCTGTAGGGGCGGACAATGTCCGCCCGCGGGCGCGCACTGCGCGCCCCTGCAACGATCCCCGTCCGTCTCCGGCGCGGGGGCCGCCGCCTCGATCCTCACGCTGTTCAGGCCGTAGGCCCGGCAGACCGCCTCCTCCGCCTGATCAATCAGGTTGGGGCCCGCCCCGGCGGCCCCCTCCACGGCGATTTTGGCGCTGCGGCTGGCCTTGTCGATGGCGGCGGACACGATCAGCCAGCCCTCCACCCCATTGGACAGCTCGGTCCACTGGCGCAGGGCGGCAAACATCTGTAAAAATGGTATCTTCTGGGACATTTACTCTGTCTCCTTTGTCCAAACGTGCTGGTCAGACAGCCAGATCAGCAGGTCGGAATGCTTCTCGGTCCAGGCCGGATACCAGTCCCGGAAGTGCCAGTGGGACAGGCTGTCCAGCTTTTCCCCGGCGGCTTCCGCCCGCACGTCCTGTAAAAATTCAATGAGCCGGTCCAGCTCCTCCCGGGAGCAGTCCAGACTCACCTCCTGTAAGGTCAGAGGCAGCTGGTCCTCGCTATTCCACTCATGACCGTAGGCTAACATGGTGTTCCTCCTCGCTTCATGGGCACATGATACGCACGGGCGGCCACAGGCCGACCCTACGCATCCGTTCTCTCTGGCGGCCAGGCCCAGTCATACATGGGCCGGCCCCCTCTGTGCCAGATTTTGATATCCCGCCGGCCCCAGCTCCTCTCAATGGACTGAGCGGCCAGCATCAGCTCCTCGGAGAAGTAGGTGAAAGCGGTGCGCAGCACTATCTCGTCGTCCCCCAGGCACTCCAGGATGGTGACCTCCACGATATTTTGCACCCCGTCGTCCCCGTTGGCATACATGTCCTCCACAAAGTCCACGTACCGGCGGATTTTTTCCTTCTCCTCGTTGGTTTTCAGCAGGGATTCCAGTACGCCCAGCAAAGTCTCACCGCCGAAGAAGACATGGCCCAGCAGCTCCTCGTAATACTTCAGGTGCTCCTCATAGGCCCCGTGGAACTCGGGGAACTGCTCCCCCAGCTTTTGGGCAAAATACTCCTTGCTGTACCCCATCCTACAGCCTTCCGATCAGGGCAAACAGCTCATCCACCAGCCGGTCCTGGGGGACCTTCTTCACGATCTCCCCCTTCTGGAAGAGCAGGCCCTCGCCGATGCCCCCAGCGATGCCGCAGTCGGCGGCGGAGGCCTCCCCGGGGCCGTTGACAGCGCAGCCCATAACGGCCACGGTGATGGGCTTGTCCACTGTTTTCAGCCGCTCCTCCACCTCATTGGCCAGGGCGATGAGGTCGATTTTTGTCCGCCCGCAGGTGGGGCAGCTCACCATCTCCGGGCCCTCCTTCCGCACCCCGGCGGCCTTCAAAATCTCCCGGGCGGCCCAGACCTCCTCCACTGGGTTGGCGGACAGGGACACCCGCATGGTGTCCCCCACCCCCAGGGCCAGCAGGCCGCCGATGCCCACAGCGGATTTGAGGGTGCCCATCCGCACCGTCCCCGCCTCGGTGACACCGATATGTAAGGGGTAATCGCTCTCCTGACTCATCAACTGATAGGCTTTCATGGTAACAGGCACGCTTGAGGATTTGAGGGAGACGCAGACATCACCGAAGTCGAACCTCTCCAGCAGGCGGATGTGGCCGAAGGCGGACTCCACCATGGCTTCGGGGCAGATTTTGCCATACTTGGCCAGAATGGGCTTTTCCAGGGAACCGCCGTTCACACCAATCCGAATGGGAACGCCATGCAGGCGGCAGGCGTCGGCCACGGCTTTCACTCGGTCCTCGCCGCCGATGTTGCCGGGATTGATGCGCACCTTGTCCGCTCCGGCGGCAATGGCCTCCAATGCCAGCTTGTAGTCAAAATGGATATCCACTACAACCGGTATTGGGCTGGCCTCCTTGATTTTCCCCACAGCCCGGGCGGCCTCCATGTCAGGCACCGCCACCCGAACAATCTCGCACCCGGCGGCGGCCAGTTCCCGGATCTGAGCCACCGTGGCGGCCACGTCTTGGGTGTGGGTGTTGGTCATGGATTGGATGGTAACCGGGGCGCCCCCGCCGATGAGGACGCCGCCCACGTTGATCTGCTTCGTCATACTATTTTACCTCACATCGTACTTCAGCGCAAGGCAAGGGCAAAGCCCTTGCCCTACAAGCGTATCGGTTCGTAATGTAGGGCAGGGGCTCTGCCCCTGCCTGCTCTGCCCCTGCTTCTCAGTCAATGCCCAAACAGCTTGCCCACGTCGCTGAGCGTGACCGCCAGCATCAGGCACATGAGGGCGGCCAGACCGGCCAAGTGGACAAAACCCTCATATTTGGCGTCAATTTTCTTCCGGAACAGTCCATAGAGGACGCCGTTGATCAGCAGGAAAAACACCCTTCCCCCGTCCAGGGCCGGCAGGGGCAGCAGGTTCATCACCGCCAGGTTGACGGCAATCAGGGCGGCCAGGCTGGCCAGGTGGCGCACTGCGTCCAGGGGCGTCGGGGAGAGGTCCGGGTTTGTGGCCACCTCATTCATCATATCCACAATCCCGACCGGACCGGACAGGTCCCGCAGACCGACGGCCCCGGTGACCAGATCGCCCAGGCTGATCCACGCGGTGCGCACCATATCCACCGTCGTATTCCAGGCGCAGGCCAGCTTATCCAGCAACCCTGCCGGACGGCCGATGACCCCCAGGCTCAGCCCCCGCAGACGGGAAAAATTCCCATTCTCATCGGTGCGCTCCTGATAGGGCAGGTAGACATTTTTCAGCTCCACTCGCTGGCCGTCCCGCTCCACCACAAAGTCCAGTGTCTCCCCTGCCCGGCTCAGGAAAAACTGGGCGTTGCCGTAGACCAGCACCCGGTGACCGTCCACAGACAGGAAACGGTCTCCGGCCCGAAGGCCGCAGTTCTCTACCCCGTAGCCCTCGATAGGGCCTCCGTAGACCTCCGTAAATACGCCCTGAATTTGGGCGTAGAGCACCAGCACAATCACCAGTCCGGTAATAAAGTTCATAAAGGCCCCGGCACATAGAATGATGACCTTTTTCCACCAGGCCGCCTTGCCGAAAGCCCCAGGGTCATCGGAGTCCTCATCGTCCCCCTCCAGGGCACAGAAACCGCCAATGGGCAGGATCCGCAGACTGTACACGGTCTCCTCCCCCTCCCAGGGCTCCCGCTCCCCTCTCCGGCTCTTCCAAATGGCGGGACCCATGCCGATGGCAAATTCGTTCACCTTCACCCCCAGCAGCTTGGCTGAGGCAAAGTGACCCAGCTCGTGAGTGGCCACCAGAACACCGAAAATCAGAATTGCAATGATAACATAGAGCATAAACAGGGACCTCCAAAAAATGCTTTTGCAGGGCGTGACAGCCTCAGCACGCCGCATGACGTCAAGCCCCCATGGGGCGGACGGCGCACCGGGTCAGCGCGCCCTGCACAAATTATATAACCGTCTCCCGCGCAGCAGCGTCGGCGTCCAGAATATCCTGCATGGTGGGATTCCGGACCGCCTTTACCCGGGCCAAAGCCCTTTCCACCCTGGCAGGAATGTCCAGGAAGCCAATCTCCCCAGCCAGGAACCGGCTCACTGCTGCCTCGTTGGCGCCGTTGAGAATCGCCCCTGCGGTACCGCCCGTCTTTGCCGCCTCCAGGGCCAGGGCCAGACAGGGAAAGGCCTCCAAATCCGGTGCTCCAAAGGTGAGGGGCCCGCAGCTCCACAGGTCCAGGGGCGCAGCCGGGCCGGGAACCCGCTTGGGGCAGGTCAGGGCATACTGGATGGGCAGGCGCATGTCCGGCGCCCCCAGCTGAGCCAGTATGGCATTATCACAGTATTCCACCAGGGAGTGAATGATACTCTCTCTGTGGATTACCACAGAAATTTTTTCCACTGGCATGTGATACAGGTGCATGGCCTCGATCACCTCCAGCCCCTTATTCATCAGGGTGGCAGAGTCCACGGTAATTTTAGCCCCCATGGACCAGTTGGGGTGCTTCAGGGCATCCTCAACCGTCATACCGGCCAGTTCCTCTCGCCTCCTGCCGTAAAAGGGGCCGCCGGAGCAGGTCAGAATGAGGCGTTTCACCTCGCCCCGGTCCCGGTTGGCCTCCAGACACTGAAACAGAGCGGAGTGCTCGGAATCCACAGGGTAAATCTTGGCCCCATAGTCCTTGGCCTCCTCCAGCACCAGGGGCCCGGCGCACACCAGGGTCTCCTTGTTGGCCAGCCCCACCCGTTTGCCCTCCCGGATGGCAGTCAGGGTGGGCCGCAGCCCCGCCATGCCCACCAGAGCGGCAATGGCGGTGTCCGCGCTGGAGATGGCAGCAGCCTCCAGCACCCCCTCCAGACCGCTGAGGACGTGGACATTGGTGTCCGCCAGCCGCACCCGCAGGTCTGCGGCGGCCCGCTCGTCCGCCAGGGCGGCAATCGCGGGCCTGAACCGCCGGGCCTGCTCCTCCATCAGCTTCACGTTGGAGTTGGCTGCCAGCGCCGCCGCCTCCATGCCGCAGGCGGCAATCACGTCCAATGACTGCCGCCCGATGGAGCCGGTTGAACCTAAAATAGTCACTTTTCTGCTCATGTATTGTTCCTTTCCAGAGAATCCTCCTGCCGCTCCGCGGTCCCTCCCCCCTTTGCCAGGGGAGAATTCAAAATGCCGGCAGAACCTCCACCAGCAGCAGCAGCATGGGGGCGGCAAAGGTGGTGGAGTCGAAGCGGTCCATCATTCCGCCGTGTCCCGGGAGAAGGGTGCCGTAGTCCTTCACGCCGCACTGCCGCTTAATGAGGGAGAAGGACAGGTCGCCAATCTCCGTTATGATGCTGCCCAGCAGGCCATAGAGGGCCATAATGGGAAATTCCACATCTATTCCGGCAAACCGCTGTACCAGCAGACCATAGACCAGCATAAACAGGCAGCCGGACAGAATGCCGCCGATGTACCCCTCCAGGGACTTGTTCGGGCTGACCTGGGTAATCCCACGGTGCTTTCCCAGAAAAACCCCGGCGAAATAGGCCCCGATGTCCGTGGTAAAGGCGCAGATGACGGGGAGAAGCACATAAAACTGCCCGCTGTCAAACCGCTTGAGCTGCACCAGGGCAGAGAGAAACAGCGGAATGCCCACGCCGCCGAAGAGGCACACAATGATGTGCTCAAATCTGATTTCCCTCTCCGTGCCATACCGCCCCAGGGCCGGGAGGAACAGCGCCGCCATCAGCAGGATGGCCACCGCCCGGGCGGTCCAGCTGCCATAGCCCAGTGCATGGCCCACGGGGACAGCAGCGGCGGCAAGCGCAGTAAATATATACATGCCGTTGTGGTGGGCCACCTTAGCCGCCCGCAGCAGCTCAAAGGAGGCCATGCCCGCAATGACCGCCACAATGACCGCCAGGGCGATGGGGGGCAGAAAAAACAGCGCCGCCAGAAAGGCCGGACCCAGGGCCAGCCCCACAATGATCCTTGTTGCCAAATCACACACCTCCAAACCGGCGGTCCCGGCTCTGATAGGAAGCGACAGCCCGGTGCAGCTCCTCCCTGGAGAAGTCGGGCCACAGCACATCGGTAATATAGAATTCCGCATAGGCCGCCTGCCACAGCAGGAAGTTGGACAGCCGCAGCTCTCCGCTGGTGCGGATAATCAGGTCGGGATCGGGAACCCCCTTGGAGTAGAGATAGCCGCTGAACTGGTCCTCCGTCAGGTGGTTGGGGTCAGCCCTGCCCTCCACGCAGTCCCGGGCAAAGGCCCGGGCCGCCCGAGCCAGGTCGTCCCGGCCGCCATAGTTCAGGCAGATGTTTACCTGACAGCCCTCATAGCGGCGGGAAATCTCCCGGGTGCGCTCACACAGCTCACGCAGCTCCGGAGCCAGAGGGGACAGATCGCCAAAAAACTCCATTTTCACTCTGTCCCGCTCCATCTGGGCAATGGCCTCCAGCAGATATTTTTTCAGCAGGCCCATAATCGCGCCTACCTCCTCCTCCGGCCGCTTCCAGTTCTCGGAGGAGAACGCATAGACGGTGAGGTATTCCAGTCCGATGTCCCGGCAGTAGGTGGCGATGGTGCGGAAGGTCTCCGCCCCGGCGGCATGGCCGGCTGTTCGGGGCAGGCCGCGCTTTTTGGCCCAACGGCCGTTGCCGTCCATAATGATCGCAATGTGCCGGGGTAGGCGGGAGAAATCCACCTCAGTCTGGACCGATTCGTTTTTTTTCGAGAAGAGGGCCATGACGGTCGCTCCTTTGTCGGTTTGTTCTTGCTTTTCCGCTCTCAACCAAAGGCCCCCTTGTCAAAGGGGGCTGGCATTTGCGGAGCAAATGGCTGGGGGATTCCGTTCTACCGGGATATTTCGGTCGACAGAATCCCCCTCCAGTGGCGCCCCCTTGCATAAGGAGGGCTTTTATTTACACCGCCATAAGCTCCTTTTCCTTTTTGGCGGTCAGGTCGTCGATGTCTTTGCACCGCTTGTCGGTCAGGTCCTGGAGCTCCTTCTCCAGCTTCTTCTGGTCGTCCTCGGTGAGCTCAGACTTCTTGGTCTTCTTCTTAATCTCATCCATAGCGTCACGGCGGATGTTGCGCAGGGCCACCTTGCCCTCCTCACCGTATTTGCGCACCTGCTTGGTCAGCTCCTTGCGCCGCTCCTCGGTGAGCTGGGGGAAGGCCAGGCGGATCACC
>JAAVYL010000057.1 GCA_022791075.1 Lawsonibacter sp.
TCGACGAGATCGAGAAGGCCCACCCCGATGTGCTGAACATCCTCCTTCAGGTTCTGGACGACGGCCGGATCACCGACGCCCACGGCCGGACGGTGAACTTTGAGAACACAGTAATTGTCATGACCACCAATGCCGGAAGCAGCACCAAGGTGGGCTCTGTGGGTTTTGGCCGCACCGCCAACGAGCAGGGGAAGGACCGGGCTCTGAAGGCGCTGAACGACTTCCTCCGCCCCGAGTTTATCAACCGGGTGGACGAGATTGTCTACTTCAACCAGCTCTCCGAGGATAACTTCAAGGGCATCGCCGTCCTCATGCTCAAGGAGCTTGTGGGCACCCTGAAGGAGAAGGAGATCAACTTCACCTGGGATGAGACCCTGCTGGACTATCTGGTGAAAAAGTCCTACTCCGCGACCTATGGCGCACGAAATCTGCGCCGCCTCATCCAGAAGGAGCTGGAGGACGCCATTGCTGTCCGGCTCATTGAGGGGTGGCAGGAGCCCGTGTCCCAGCTCAAGGCTGTCTCCAACGGGGAAGGGCTGGAGCTGCTGGCAATGTAAACGCAAGAAACAGCGGCGCATGAAGACCATGCGCCGCTGTTTTTCTTGAACGATATTCAGCTCTCCATGTGTCGGCCTAAAAAGCCGGCGATGGACTGGGCCAGCTTGTACTCCACCTCGCCGCCGGCCAGCTTGTCGCCAGTGCTGGCAAAGAGGACGCAGCCGAGCACATCCCCTTCGGAGAGGATGGGGGCGGCGGTACTCAGGGAATACTTGTCGCTGTCAGCACACAGTGGGACAGGGTCTTCCCCATCCTTGTACTGATAGACCTGCCGCCCCTCCATCAGCCGCTCCATCTGAGGTGAGATGGCCTTCTCAGACAGCTCCCGGCGGGGCACTCCCGCCACGGCAATGCAGCTGTCCCGGTCGGTGATGACTGTTACTTGTCCCGTGGTCCGGTTGAGCGTCTCACACAGCTGGCCGGCAAAGTCCACCAGCCCGCCCATCAGGGAATATTTTTTAAAAATCACGCCGCCGTCCTTGTCGGTGTATATCTCCAGGGGGTCGCCGTCACTGACAACCTTGACAGTGAAAACCTTACTGTTATGCCTGTCGCTCTCCTGGATGATCTGGATTTCATAGGGGCGGCCCTCCGGAAGGGTCCCGCTGTGGAGGATGCTGTCAATGTCTGTCTTGAGCTGGACCTCGACATAATCCTCATAGACCTTGATTTTTTGAATAATCAGCTGGAGGTCATTTCGGTCCAGTCTGGGCTTGTTCAGGATGCCGTCAAAGACCTCCATAGCTGTCTTCGCCACCCGATTCACCTGGATGATGGTGTTCCGCTTGTTCTCCGCCATGGCAATCTGATAGCGCAGGCCCTCCATGCGGCGGAGCAGGTCGCCCTCCAGCTCGTCATAGGTCTCCTCCAGGGCATCCTCCTGGTCTGGGTGCTTCATGATGTCCCGAACCCGCTGGCGCTTGGTAATTTTCAGCTCCTCCTGCAGATCGGCCAGCACCGACTCCAGGTTGGCGGCGCTCCGCTCGGTCTCGGCCACGTCCTCCGCCTCCCGCTCCAGGTCGGCGTTGAGCTGGTCCAGCATGGCGGCGGAGTTCTCCTTCACCTTTTGGACATAGGCCTTCACCAGCTCGTCCAGCCTGTCCACCCGGATATGGTGGCTGGTACACCCCTTCAGCCCCCGGCGGTGGTAGGCGCCGCAGCGGTAGGCGTCCTTGAGGTCCTGACGGCTCATGGCGAACATGGGGGAGCCGCAGTCGCCGCACTCCAAAAAGCCGGAGTAGGTATTGTCATACTTCTTCTGCCCCCGGTAGTGGGCAGTGGAGCGGCTGTCCCGCAGAGCCCGGGCGGTGGCGAAGGTGCGGTAGCCGATAATCTCCTGGTGGTGGTGCTCAATGACGATGTGGTCCAGCTGGTCCCGTTTGACTTCCTTGCCGTTGATCTTCTTTCGGGTGTACTTTCCCTGGCGGAGGGTGCCGATGTAGAAGTCGTTGTCGATGATGCCTTGGACCGTCACAATGGACCAGACCGGTTTGACGGTCCGGCGGTACTCCTCCCCTGCCGCCTCCTTCCGCTCCCGCTCCGCCATGCGGGGGGTGGGGATGCCCTGATCGGTGAGGTGGTTAGCGATTTTTTTGTACCCCCAGCCGTCGATGTACAGCCGGAAAATCTCACGGACAATCTCCGCCTCTGTAGGGACCACCTCGAACTCCTGGCGCTTGTTCACAATGTAGCCGTAGGGGGCGGCACAGATCCATTTGCCGTCCTGCTGACGGCGCTTGATGACTGTTTTTACCTTTTTACTGGTGTCGGTGACCGGCATCTCGTTAATCATGAAGTAAAATTGAATTTTCAGCCAGTCGTCGTCATTGGGGAAGTCCACGTTCTCCCCCACGGAGATGATCCGCACCTCAGCATCCCGGAGGTCCTCCAGCTCCACCAGACCCCGGCCGTTTCGGCGGGAGAAGCGTGAAAAGTCCTTCACGATGAGGATATCCTTTCTGTGGCTCATCAGCTCCCGGCGCATGGCCTGGTAGCCGGGCCGCTGGTCGAAGGTGTAGCCGGAGCGGTCCCGGTCCTCATAGAAGGTGAGGGTGCTGTCCGGGAATCTCTCCCTGACAAAGTCCGCAATGATGGCCTTCTGGTTCTCAATGGAGGTGTTGTCCCGGTCCAGCTCCTCATCCACAGAGATGCGGCAGTAGCCGGCGATATCAAAGCGTTCAATCATACCTTGTCTCCTGTGTTTCAACTGAATTCAAATTCTATCATAACAATTCAGATAACATTGTATCATGCCCTCCAGGGGAAATCAACCGGAAAAATAGGCGGAAGCACTCACTGCTCCCGCCCTTACCGTTTCTACCCTGCTCCCGCCCGCCGCGGGGTGCGCGCACGCTCCCGGTACACCTCCTGCTCCGCCAACCGTTTCCGGTTGTAGCACAGCAGGGCGCTGGTTTCCTTCGACAGCTCCTGATCGCCAGACTGAAATTCTACCACGAAATACTTGTTTGCCTTATATTGCTGGTAGAGGATTTTTAACTGATTCCGCAATTCTTCATCCTGCTTTTCCCGGCGTGTCAGCCACACCTCCACAATCCTCCTGTCATCTCTGACGATGATCTCCAACTGGTTACCGTATCCCCCTTTTCGATTTGAGCTGGTATTATTTTCCGCCTTTTCTGCATGTTTTATTCACAGACTGGTGTTCCCTGTCTGTCTCCATGTCATGTTCCGCCCAAGGAGGCACAGGTACATCCCATAAGCGTGAATGTACATTTTGGGGCACTGGAGCTGGGATCCTGTTCCAGCCCTGTGAGGGAAATATTTAGCCGCTAGGGGACAGTATTTACGGCTTCGTGTCTCCAGTGGTAACTCAACTTTAACCGATGTGGCCACATCCTTCTGCTTTTTTCTTTGCTGTCAACATCTATTGTACTCCTACACACAGTTACCATGTTGCCATAATTCAGGCTTGCTTTTCCAAGAGCTGTCATGTTATAATGAACGCATTATTTTACCAAATCACAGGCGAAGCCGGCGTGGGAGACGAAAAGGGATTTTTTGTTCGGAATGGATGCTGATGAAAGGAGCGATTGAGCGCATGAAAGAGTTTGAATATTCTGCAGTCATGGAGGAATTCGAGCAGTGGAAGGCCCAGGGACTGTCTCTGAATATGGACCGGGGCAAGCCCTGTCTGGAGCAGCTGGAGCTGTCCCGGGGGCTGCTGTCCGTTTTGGACTTTGACGACTGTGTGGCCGACGGAGTGGACGCCCGGAACTACGGCGAGCTGTCCGGTATGCCCTGTGCCAAGCGGTATTGGGCGGAGCTGCTGGATGTGAGGCCGGAGGAGTGCTTTGTGGGGGGCAGTTCCAGCCTGAATATGATGTATGATTTGGTGGCCAAGGCCTGGAGCAACGGCCTGCTTCACAGCCCCCGGCCCTGGTCCCAGGAGGAGCGGGTGAAATTTCTGTGTCCTGTCCCCGGCTACGACCGGCACTTCCGGGTGACGGAATCCTTTGGAATTGAGCTGCTCCCGGTAAAAATGGCGGGCAGCGGGCCTGACATGGACGAGGTGGAGCGGCTGGCGGCGGACCCGCAGGTCAAGGGAATCTGGTGCGTGCCCAAGTACTCCAATCCCGACGGCTTCATCTACTCCGACGAGGTGATCCGCCGTATTGCTGCCCTGAAGCCCGCGGCCCCCGACTTTGCTGTGATTTGGGATAACGCCTACTGTGTCCATGAAATTCAGGGAGACTATGTGCCGTTCCCGGATATTTTGAAGCTGTGCGCCCAGGCGGGCAATCCGGACCTGGTGTTTGAATTTGCCTCCACCTCCAAGATAACCCTGCCCGGCGCGGGTATGGCGGTGATGTCGGCCAGCGAGGCCAATATCAAGTACCTGAGCAAGCTGATGGGAGCTCAGATGATCAGCTGCGATAAGCTTAACCAGCTGCGTCAGGTCCGCTTCCTGAAGGACAAGGCCCACACGCTGGAGCTGATGAAACGGCACGGTGAAATTCTGCGCCCCAGATTTGAGGCCTTCCTCCAGGAGCTGGAGGAGCAGATTAAGCCACTGGGGATCGCCCGCTGGACGGAGCCCAAGGGGGGATACTTTATCAGCCTGTACACCGCGCCGGGCTGCGCCAGGCGGACTGTGGAGCTGTGTAAGGAGGCCGGACTGGTGATGACCGGCGCCGGAGCGGCCTATCCCTATGGAAAGGACCCGGAGGACAGCCATATCCGCATCGCCCCCTCCTATCCTGCGCTGAAGGATGTGGAGCAGGCGGCTAAGGTGTTCTGCACCTGCCTGAAGCTGGCCACTCTGGAGAACAGCCGGAAGTAACGGAAAAGAGGCGCGCCTCGTCGGCGCGCCTCTTGGTCTGTGCGCTGTATGCGGTGCCCCTTAGTACAGGCGGGACCGGCGAAGGAGGGAGCGCGTCATGAGCGATATTATGGAGTTTGCCAGCAGGGAGGAATTTCGCAGGTGGCTTAACGAGCATTGCCTGTCAGACGCCGGCATTTGGCTTTTGTTCGGAAAGACCGGCGGGCCGAAGACGATAAAGGCAGGTGAAGCACTGGAGGAGGCGCTCTGCTTCGGATGGATTGACGGGCAGCTGCAGAGCATTGATGATAAAAGCTATAAGAAATATTTTTCTCTGCGCAGGGCAAAGAGCAAGTGGTCCGAGAAAAATAAGGCGTTGGCCCAAAGCCTTGAGGAACGGGGCCTTATGACGGACTTTGGCCGGAGGAAAATAGAGGAGGCGCAAAAAAACGGCCAGTGGTATGCGCCAAACCCCATGGTGGTCACAGAGGAGCAGATTGCCTGCCTGGCCGCGCTGCTGAAGGACTATGAGCCCGCGTTCACAAATTTTATGGCGATGCCGCAATCGGTGAAGAAAACCTACACACGGGCATATTTTGACGCAAAAACGCAGGCTGGGCGCGACAAAAGGATTGCCTGGATGCTGGACCGGCTGAACAAAAATCTAAAGCCCATGTAGCTCCTGACCGGGGCACGCCCCTTGCAAAATCCGCACATTGGTGCTAAAATGAAGCGATATTGGAAAAGAAGGTGTATCCATGAGTATGACGGCCGTCAAAGCGGTCACTCCCCGCAGTCCGGCCCACCGGGCAGGAGTCCGGGTGGGAGAGACCTTGACCCATATCAACGGTCACAGAATTGTGGATGTGCTGGACTATAAATTCTACGGCTACGATCCCCGCCTGGAGCTCACCTTGAGCGGTCCAGATGGGACTGTCCGCACGCTGCGGGTCCGAAAGCAGGAGGGAGAGGACCTGGGGCTGGAGTTCGAGACCTATCTGATGGACCGGGCCCGGTCCTGTGCCAACCACTGTATCTTCTGCTTTGTGGACCAGATGCCCCCGGGGATGCGGCCCTCCCTCTACTTCAAGGACGACGACGCCCGGCTCAGCTTCCTGCTGGGCAACTACCTCACCCTCACCAACCTCTCCAGCAGGGAGGTGCAGCGGATTATCGACCTGCGCATCTCCCCGATCAATGTGTCCGTCCACACCACAGACCGGGAGCTGCGGGTCCGGATGCTGAAAAATCCCCGGGCCGGGGAGGGGATTGACATTATGGAGCGGTTTGCCCAAAACCAGATTGCCATGAACTGCCAGATTGTCGCCTGCCCCGGGGTCAACGACGGCCCTGCGTTGGACAGGACCCTGGGAGACTTGGCAGCGATGTTCCCGGCGGTGAACAGTATATCCGTGGTCCCCGTGGGGGTGACCAAATACCGTGAGGGGCTCTATCCGCTAAAAACCTATACCCGGGACACCGCCTCTGCCCTGGTCGGGCAGGTGGAGGCCTTTGCCGCAAAGCACCTGGAGGAGAAGGGGACACGGCTGGTGTGGTGTTCTGACGAGTTCTACCTCCTGGCTGAACGGGGGATCCCCCCCGAGGACTACTTTGAGGAGTTTACCCAGCTGGACAACGGGGTGGGGATGCTCACCCTTCTCACCCGGGAGTTTGGCCGGGCCTTGGAGCTGATGGAGCCGGAGGAGCTGGAGGGGGCCGCCCCGTTCTCCATCGCCACAGGGGTTTCTGCCGCCCCCTTTTTGGCAAAATTGGTGGAGCAGGCCAGGGAAAAATGTGGTACAATAGAGGGAAAGGTATACCCAATTATCAACCACTTTTTTGGGGAGACTATCACCGTGGCCGGGCTGGTCACCGGGGGGGACCTGATCGCCCAGCTCAGGGGGAAGACGCTGGGGCAGCGCCTCCTCATCCCCGCCAACATGCTCCGCTCCGGGGAAAACGTCTTTTTGGACGATGTGACCACAGAGGATGTGGAGCGGGAGCTGGGCGTGCCCGTGGTCCCTGTCCCCCAGGACGGCTATGAGCTGCTGGACGCCATGCTGGGCATCCAGCCCACCTCTGAGACCCAGCGTCTGGCCTGGGAGAATGAGGAGTTTTACCGGTATAATCCGTAGGGGAGCGCCAAAAGGGCCCTTTCGAAGCGGCATCCCCCTTGCGGGGAAAAGGAGGCCTGCCCCGCGGGGGACGAGAGAGTTTAAAAGGAAGTGAAGCCTATGAAACCCTTAGTTGCCATTGTAGGCCGGCCCAACGTGGGCAAGTCTATGCTCTTCAATAAGCTGTGCGGCCAGCGGCTGTCCATTGTGGAGGATACCCCCGGGGTGACCCGCGACCGGCTGTATGCCCAGTGCGAGTGGAGAAACCGGGTTTTTGATATTGTGGACACCGGCGGCATTGAGCCGGGCACCGACGACCAGATCCTCTCCTTCATGCGGGAGCAGGCGGAGATCGCCATTGGAGCTGCCACGGTGATCGTCTTTGTCTGCGACATCAAAACCGGCATGACCGCCTCTGATCAGGAGGTGGCCAATATGCTCCTGCGCTCAGGCAAGCCAGTGGTGCTGGCGGTGAACAAGGCGGACCAGACCGGCCGGGAGAACCCGGACATTTATGAGTTTTACAACCTGGGGCTGGGCGACCCCATCGCCGTCTCCGCCGTCCATGGCCACGGTACCGGCGACCTGCTGGACGCCTGCTTTCAGTACTTCCCCCCCGAGGACGGGGAGGAGGACGACGACGACGTAGTCAAGGTGGCGGTGATCGGAAAGCCCAACGTGGGCAAATCCTCTCTGGTTAACCGGATTCTGGGGGAGGAGCGGGTGATCGTCTCCAACGTGGCCGGCACCACCCGGGACGCCGTGGACAGCCTTTTTGAGAATGAACAGGGCAGGTTTCTGTTCATTGACACCGCCGGAATGCGGAAGAAGTCCAAGGTGGACGACCGCATTGAAAAATTCTCCGTCCTTCGGGCCACCATGGCCATCGAGCGCAGCGACGTGTGCCTCATCATGATTGACGCCCAGGAGGGTGTCACGGAGCAGGACACCAAGGTGGCCGGGCTGGCCCACGAGGCTGGAAAGGCCTGCATCATTGTGGTCAACAAGTGGGACGCCATCGAGAAGGATGGCAAGACTATGGATAAAATGCGCCAGGACGTGATGCGGGACCTCAGCTATATGACCTACGCCCCCATTGTGTTTATCTCTGCCCTCACGGGCCAGCGGGTGGACCGGCTCTTTGAGCTCATCAACTATGTGAATAACCAGGCGGCTATGCGGATCACCACCGGCATGTTAAACTCCCTGCTGGCCGACGCCACCGCCCGGGTCCAGCCCCCCACAGACAAGGGCCGGCGGCTGAAGGTCTACTATATGACTCAGGTGGGGGTGAAGCCCCCCCACTTCGTATGCTTCTGCAACGACGCGCGGCTGTTCCACTTCTCCTACCAGCGGTATCTCGAGAACCAGATCCGCTCCA
>JAAVYL010000006.1 GCA_022791075.1 Lawsonibacter sp.
CGGCTGCACCGGCAAGGGAAACGACCAGGTCCGCTTTGAGCTGGCCATCAAGCGCTACGCCCCCGAGATGAAAATCATCGCCCCCTGGCGGGAGTGGGACATCAAGGGCCGTGACGAGGAAATTGATTACGCTGAGGCTCACAATGTCCCCCTGAAGATCTCCCGGGAGACCAACTATTCCAAGGACAAGAACCTGTGGCACCTGAGCCATGAGGGCCTGGACCTGGAGGACCCGGCCAACGAACCCAAATATGACGAGCCCGGCTTTTTGGAGATGGGGGTCTCCCCTTTCCAGGCTCCGGACGAGCCCGTCTGTGTCACCTTGGACTTTGAAAAGGGCTGGCCTGTGGCCATCGACGGAGAGAAGATGAAGGCCTCTGACATCATCCGCAGGCTCAACGAGCTGGGCGGCCAAAACGGTATCGGCCTGCTGGACATTGTGGAAAACCGGTTAGTCGGCATGAAGGACCGGGGACTGTATGAGACCCCCGGCGGCACCATCCTTTATCGGGCCCATGAGGTGCTGGAGATGATCACCCTGGACAAGGACACCAAGCACATGAAGAGCAAGCTGGCTGTGGACTTTGCTGATCTGGTCTACAACGGCAAGTGGTTCACCCCTCTGCGCGAGGCTCTCACCGCCTTTGCCGTGGACACCCAGCGGTTCGTTACCGGCACCGTAAAGCTCAAACTCTACAAGGGAAATATCATTACCTCCTCTGTCACCTCCCCCTGTACCCTGTACTCCGAGAACCTGGTGACCTTTGAGGAGAGCGACTATGACCAGATGGACTCCCAGGGCTTCATCAACCTGTGGGGCCTGCCTGACAAGGTTCAGGCCCTGCGGGAGCAGGGGAAGCTGTAATCCGCAGGGGCGGCCTGCGGCCGCCCCTGAACAAAATCGTCGCAAAATTAAGGAGCGATTGCTATGAAACTCTGGGCCGGACGGTTCCAAAAGGAAACCGACACCCTTGTCAACGACTTTAACTCCTCCATCAGCTTCGACGCCCGGCTGTATCAGCAGGATATCGCCGGCTCTGTTGCCCACGCCCGGATGCTGGGAAAGTGCGGCATTATCGAAGCCCATGAGGCGGAAACCATTGTAAACGGTCTGAAAACCATTCTGGCCGATATTGAGGCCGGCCAGGTGCAGTTCTCCCTGGACAACGAGGATATTCACATGAATATCGAGGCGGAGCTCACCCAGCGGGTGGGGGAGGCCGGCAAACGGCTGCACACCGCCCGCTCCCGCAATGACCAAGTGGCTGTGGACACCCGGCTGTATGTGAAGGAGGAAATTCCCACCATAATTGCCCAGGTGCTCAGCCTGGAAGAGGTGTTGGTTCAAAAGGCCAAGGCCAACCTGGATACCGTCATGCCCGGCTACACCCATATGCAGCGGGCTCAGCCCACCACCTTCGCCCACTACATGATGGCCTACGCCAACATGTTCAAACGGGACGTCACCCGTCTGGAGGACTGTCTGGAGCGGCTGGACGAATGCCCCCTGGGGGCGGGCGCCCTGGCCACCTCCACCTATCCGGTGGACCGCTTTGAGACCGCCGCCGCCCTGGGCTTCAAACAGCCCACGGACAACTCCATGGACTCGGTGTCCGACCGGGACTATGCCATTGAACTGCTCTCCGCCCTGTCCATCATGATGATGCACCTGTCCCGGTTCTCCGAGGAGATTATCCTTTGGTGCTCCTGGGAATTTAAATACGTGGACCTGGACGACGCATACTCCACTGGCTCCTCCATCATGCCCCAGAAGAAAAACCCCGACGTAGCGGAGCTGGTTCGGGGTAAGACGGGCCGGGTGTACGGCAGCCTTATTACCCTGCTCACTGTGATGAAATCCCTCCCCCTGGCCTACAACAAGGATATGCAGGAGGACAAGGAGGCCATTTTCGACGCCATCGACACGGTGGAGCTGTGCCTGCCTGTCTTTGCCGCCATGGTGGATACCCTCACTGTAAGGCCCAGGGACATGGCCCGGGCTGCCGCCGGAGGCTTTATCAACGCCACTGACTGCGCTGACTACCTGGTGAAGAAGGGCCTGCCCTTCCGTGAGGCCTATATGATTGTAGGCCGGCTGGTCAATCTGTGCATTAAAACGGGAGACACCCTGGACACCCTCACCCTCCGGGACTTCCGGGCCATCTCCGGCCTGTTCGACACCGACGTCTACCAGGCTCTGGCCCTCAAGACCTGCGTCAACGGCCGGAAGGTATACGGCGGTCCCGCCCGGGAGAGCGTAGAGAAGCAAATCACCCTCATTGAGGAGTTTGTGGAGGCCCGGCGGTGAAAAGGTGCAGAATTACCGTAATGAAAATGGCCCGCTACGATGATTTGATTGCCCGGTATGAAAACCCGATTGCCCATGCCTGTGAGCTGAAGGAGGGGCAGGTATTTGTGGCCAATGGCTGGCAGCGGCCCGAGGGTCTGTGCCTCAGCGCATGGGAGAGCATGTCCCCCTTTGTGATGGCCCTGGCCCACGGCGGGGAGAATTTCTACGACGGCTGGATGAGGGACAAAAGGTCCGCCATGATCTCCTGCAACGACGGCTTCCGTCCAGTCAGCTTCCTGATTGAGGCGCTGGAGGAAGAATCTGATTAGGGGAATGAGCAAACATGAATAAACCTAAAATTTATATCGACGGCCAGGAGGGTACCACAGGACTCCAAATTTATGACCGCCTGGGGGAGCGTGAGGACATTGAACTCCTCCTCATCGACCCGGACAAGCGAAAGGACGTCCAGGAACGGAAGAAGCTGCTTAACGCCGCCGATCTGGTCTTCCTCTGTCTGCCCGACGGGGCCGCGGTGGAGGCGGTGTCCCTTATCAACAACGACCACACCCGGGTCATCGACTGCTCCACCGCCCACCGGGTCGCTCCTGGCTGGGTGTACGGCTTCCCGGAGTTCCGCGGCCAGCGGGAGAAGATCGCCACCGCCAGGCGGGTGGCCAACCCCGGCTGCTACGCCACTGGTTTCCTCTCCCTGGCCCGGCCCCTGGTGGAAAAGGGAGTTCTGTCTCCCAAGGTGCGGCTGACCTGCCACGCTCTGTCGGGCTACACCGGGGCGGGGAAAAAGGCCATCGCCCAGTATACTGACCCGGACCGTGACCCAGAGCTGGACAGCCCCCGGCATTACGCGGTCGAGCTGTCTCACAAGCATCTGCCCGAGATGGCCGCTGTGGCCGGCCTGGAGCGCCCGCCCCTGTTCGCCCCCATGATCTGCGGCTATCCCCAGGGCATGGTGGTCACCCTCCCCCTGTGGGCGGAGGAGTTGGAAGGGAAGCAGTCCATTGAGACCCTGCGGGAGCTGTACAGCGGCTACTACGCCGGCAGCGCCGTGGTGGAGCTCCGCCCCGCCGACGCCCCCACCTGCGGCTTCATCGGCTCCAACAACCTGGCCGGGCGGGACGTCCTTCAGATTTTTGTCAACGGCAACGAGGAGCAGCTCCTCCTCTCCGCCCGGCTGGACAACCTGGGCAAGGGGGCATCCGGCGCGGCGGTGCAGAACATGAATCTGATGCTGGGCTTTGAAGAGACAAAGGGGCTTGCTTTGCAATAACCACCGTGATGTAGGGCAAGGGCTCTGCCCTTGCCCTACGTGACGAAATAACAGCAACCATAAGGAGTTATGAGCATGATAAAGGAAATTTCCGGCGGCGTGTGCGCCGCCCAGGGCTTTAAGGCCGCAGGCATCCACTGCGGGGTCAAGGAGGGCAGCAGCCCCTCCAAGAACGACCTGGCGCTGATCCTCTCCGACAAGGAGTGCGCCGCCGCCGGGGTATACACCATGAACCGGGTGAAGGCGGCCCCCATCTATGTCACTATGGACCACCTGGAGAAGGGGGTGGCCTGGGGTGTGGTTGCCAACAGCGGCAACGCCAACGCCTGCTGTCCCATGAGCCACGAGAACGCCGAGGCCATGTGCACCTTTGCCGCCAAGGCCACTGGCCGGGAAGCAGAGGACTTTGTGGTCTGCTCCACCGGCGTCATCGGCCAGACCATTAACATCCAGGCCATCCAGACCGGCCTGCCCAAGGCCGCCGCCGCCCTGTCTGCGGAAGGCTCCGACGCGGCCGCCACCGCCATCATGACCACAGACACGGTAAAAAAAGAGATTGCCGTGTCCTTCGAGCTGGGGGGTAAAACGATAAAGATCGGTGCAATCGCCAAAGGTTCCGGCATGATCCACCCCAACATGGGCACCATGCTGGCCTTTATCACCACTGACTGCTCCATTACCACAGAGATGCTCTCCGAGGCTCTCCACGAGGTGACTGTCCAGACCTTCAATCGGGTCACGGTTGATGGGGACACCTCCACCAACGACACCTGTGTGGTCCTGGCCAACGGCATGGCGGGCAACGAGCTCATCGAGTGGAAGGATGATAATTACGAGGCCTTTAAGGCGGCGCTGGACTATGTCTGCCGCTATCTGGCCCGGGCCATTGCCGGAGACGGCGAGGGGGCCAGCCGGCTGGTCACCTGCAGAATGACCGGAGCCCGGAGCGAGGAGAGCGCCGAACGGCTGGCAAAGGCCGTGGTGGGCTCTGCCCTGGTAAAGGCGGCTATGTTCGGCTCTGACGCCAACTGGGGCCGGGTGCTGTGCGCCATGGGATATTCCAAGGCTCCCTTCCGCCCCGAGCATGTGGATATCTCTTTCGCCTCCGTTGCCGGCTCCATCCTTGTGTGCCAGCAGGGAGACGGCCTGGCCTTTGACGAGGACCTGGCCAAGAAGGTACTCAGCGAAAAGGAGGTCATCATTCTTGTGGACCTCCACGAGGGGGAATCCAGCGCCGAGTGCTGGGGCTGCGACCTGACCTATGACTATGTGAAGATTAACGGAGACTATCGCACATAAGGCGCAGTCTCCACAGGGGCGGCCTGCGCCGCCCCCACATCCGAATTTCAGAGGTAACCAATATGTCTTTCAATGAAATCGACCGGGCCCAGGTTTTGGCCGAGGCCCTGCCCTATATCCAAAAATACACCGGCAAGACCGTGGTGGTGAAGTACGGCGGCAACGCCATGATCTCCGACGAGCTGCGCCAGGCCGTCATCTCCGACATCATCCTCCTGTCCCTGGTAGGCGTCCGGGTGGTGGTGGTCCACGGCGGCGGGCCGGAGATCAGCCAGATGCTGAAAAAGCTGGATATCGAGTCCCGCTTTGTGGACGGCCTGCGGTACACCGACAAGGCCACCATGGACGTGGTCCAGCAGGTGCTGTGCGGCCGGGTGAACAAGGACCTGGTGGCTACCCTGAACCGCCTAGGGGGCCGGGCCCTGGGCCTGTGCGGCCTGGACGGCGGCCTGTTCCAGGCCAGGCAGCTGGACGAGAAATACGGCCTGGTGGGGGAGATAGTCAAGGTGGACGCCGCCCCCGTCTTCGACGCGCTGAACTGCGGCTACATCCCTGTGGTGTCCACTGTGGCCCAGGGGATCGACGCCGAGGTGTCCTATAACATCAATGCCGACACCGCCGCCGCCAAGCTGGCCACCGCCCTGGAGGCGGAGCGTCTGCTCCTTCTCACCGACGTACGGGGCCTGCTGCGGGATCCTAAGGATGAGAGCACCCTTATTCCGGAATTGCAGCTGTCCTCCGTCCCCGCCCTGGAGCGGGAAGGGATTATCTCCGGCGGCATGATTCCCAAGGTGGACTGCTGCGTGGAGAGCGTCCGGTCCGGCGTCAAATCCGCCGTCATTCTGGACGGGCGGGTGGAGCACTCCATTCTTATTGAGCTGCTGTCCGACGCAGGTATCGGAACGATGCTCACCAACTACTGATACAGCCGGCAGCTGTGAATTGAACTGCGGGGGCGGCCACAGACCGCCTCTACACAAAAATGAGGAGGTCCTCTCTATGACCTTTGAAGAGATCAAAGCTCTGGACGAGCAATATGTTATGCACTCCTACGGCCGCTTTCCTGTGGCCCTGGACCACGGAACAGGCGCCACACTGTGGGATGTGGACGGCAGGGAGTACATTGACTTCACCGCCGGCATTGGCGTCACCTCCCTGGGCCATGGAGACGAGGGCTGGCTGAAGGCGGTCACCGCCCAGGCTGTCAAGCTGGGCCATATCTCCAATCTGTTCTACACGGAGCCCTATGCAAAGGCAGCTCAAAAGCTGTGCAGCCGGACCAGGATGTCCAACGTGATGTTCGGCAACTCCGGAGCTGAGGCGAACGAGGCCATGATCAAGCTGGCCCGAAAGTGGTCCTATGACAAATACGGCAAGGGCCGCGGCACCATTATCACCCTGCACAACTCCTTCCACGGCCGGACCATTACCACCCTGGCCGCCACAGGACAGGACAAGTTCCACGACTACTTTTTCCCCTTCACCGAGGGCTTCCGCTACGCCGATGCCAACGACCTGGATAGTCTGGAGGCTGTGGCCGGGCACGATGTATGTGCTGTCATGGTGGAGCTGATCCAGGGAGAGGGAGGGGTTCTGCCTCTGGACAAGGAGTTTGTCCAGAAAACGGCCGCCCTGTGTGCCAAGCGGGACTGGCTGCTCCTCATTGACGAGGTTCAGACCGGCGTGGGCCGCACCGGGACCCTCTTCGCCTTTCAGCAGTATCAGATTCAGCCCGATGCGGTCTCCTTCGCCAAGGGGATTGCAGGGGGTCTGCCCTTCGGCGGGGTGATGGCCGGCGAGAAGTGCCGGGACGTGTTTACCCCTGGCACCCACGGGACGACCTTCGGCGGCAACCCCGTCGCTGCCGCCGCCGCCTGCTACGTGCTGGACACCATTGACACCAAGCCCTTTTTAGAGGCGGTCTGTGAGAAGGGCCGCTACCTGTGCCAGCGCATTGAGGGCATGGAACTGCCCTGTCTGGGCAAAACCCGTGGTCTGGGCCTGATGCTCGGCGTTAAGGTCAAAGGGGACAGGACAAACCGGGAGCTGGCCGCCAGGCTTATTGAAAACGGCCTGCTGGTCCTCACCGCCGGGCCCGACCTGCGCCTTCTGCCCCCTCTCACCATCACCCGGGAGGAGATGGACAAGGGTTTGGCCATTATGAAGGAGACGTTATCATGAAAAAAGATCTGTTAAAGCTGCTGGACCTCAGCACGGAGGATATCACCGCCATTCTCAACAAGGCGGACCAGCTGAAGTATGAGAAAAAGCACGGTATCCCCCAAAAATATCTGGAGGGCAAGACCCTGGCCATGATTTTTGAAAAGAACTCCACCCGGACGCGGGCGTCCTTTGAGGTAGGCATGTTCCAGCTGGGGGGCCACGCCCTGTTCCTGTCCGGCAAGGAGAGCCAGATAGGCCGCGGAGAGCCGATTGAGGACACCGCCCGGGTGCTCAGCCGCTACTGCGACGGCATCATGATCCGTACCTTCGGCCAGGATGAGGTGGAGTCTCTGGCCCGATTCGCCTCCATCCCGGTGATCAACGGTCTCACCGATTTCTGCCACCCCTGTCAGGTGCTGGCCGACCTGCTCACCGTACGGGAGCACAAGGCAGTGCTGGAGGGCCTGAAGCTGTGCTATATCGGGGACGGCAACAATATGGCCAACTCCCTCATTGTAGGAGGCCTGAAGATGGGAATGGAGGTGTCTGTGGCCTGTCCGGAGGGCTATGACCCGGATCCTCAGGTGCTGGAGTTCGCCAAAGGCAGCCCTGCCCACCATTTCTCCCTCCACCGTACCCCCAGAGACGCCGCCGCAGGTGCGGATGTGGTGTTTACCGACGTCTGGGCCTCCATGGGCCAGGAGGAGGAGAAAGCGGTTCGGATGGCCGCCTTCCAGGGCTACTGTGTGGATGACGAGCTGATGTCCCTCACAAATCCCGGTTGCATGGTGCAGCACTGCCTGCCCGCACATCGGGGGGAGGAGATTACGGCCGAGGTCTTCGAGGCCCACTCCCAGGAGATTTTTGACGAGGCGGAAAACCGTCTTCACGCCCAGAAGGCGGTCATGTGCCTGCTGATGGAAGAGCAGTAAACGAAAAGGCAGACCCAAACGGGTCTGCCTATCCTTTTATCTGGTGCTGGGGATGAGGAGCATCCGGCCAAAGGGCAGGGCCCCCTCCTCCAGCTCATTGGCCTGGAGAATCTGTTCCGTTGTGGTACCATGGGCCTTGGCAATATCCCACAGCTCCTCGCCAGGGGCGGGCATCCGCAGGACTACGGAGGGACGCATCCCCTCCCCGGCGCTCCGGGCCTCCCCCAGCTGAGCGGAGGTCACCGACGGGACGCTGACCGTCTCTGTGGTCAGGCAGTGAAATTCCACTGTGAACCGCACCTCCACTCCGCCCGCAGCGGGGGCGGCAAAGACCTCCCCGGGACAGGCGCAGAAGCAGGAACACCTAGCGCCCTCCAGGCAGTCCAGCCGGCAGGACACCGGAATGGACTGGCGGGTACACTGGACCAGCTCGTTCTCATCCAGGTAGAGCACGGTAATCCAGGCCTCGGCGGTGAGGACCAGCTCCTTCCCCTCCCGGCTCTGACGCACCTGTCCCAGAGAAAGACGGGCGTCCACAATGGAGCGGACCATCTCCCCTGTCTCCAGCAGCTCCCGGACGGCCTGAGGCCGTACCGACTGCTCACCCAAGCGGCACAGAGGCTGATTTTCCCGCTGGAGCTCCATAAGATTGCTGGTGCTGTACAGGTCCTGAAGCAGGGTTACCGGCCTGCGGCAGCGCACCTGAGCCTGGGCCAGCAGCTCCAGCTCCACCTCCAGCTCCCGCCCGTCCGACGCCTCGGGCTCGCACCGGAAGGAGGCAACCTCCACCTCCACCTGGCAGTCCCCCTCCTCGCCGGCCCCTGCGGCCTCGATGATCTGGGAGAAGGGCAGGGATTCGTGGCTGGTGGTCAGAGCGCCTCCCACCTCCTGAAGCAGGAGGTAGAGCTCCACCATGCCTTTAAAAATGAGCTTGGAGCCAATGAGCTTGCTCTCGGTACACACCGGCTGAACCCGGACAGCCAGCAGCATGGGCGGCTCGCCGGAGCCGGACTGGAGACGAATCTGGTCGGAAAAGGTGAACGGCTTTTCCTGAACGGCACACAGCTGGTAGTGCTCCCCCTGGTACTGCTTCTGACACAAATTATTTTCCTCCGGAACGCTCACCCCGGTGCAGATGGGCCGCTCCACCGGCTGGCAGGCGGTGATGTCCACTGCCAGGTCCACCCGCAGCAGCACCTTTCGGGGATTAAGGGCCCGGGCCTCGGCACAGCGCAGCCGCGGACTGGCCAGTATAGTCCCCCGTTCCGTGAGACCGGGGGCCTCCGCCTGACAGGAAAAGGGCAGCCCCGCCTCCATGCGCCGCAGGCCGCCGCCGCCCTCCGGCTGGTAGAGAATGGAGGCCCGCACCATTCCCGTGACCTGGGCCATCCCCTCCCGGGCCTGCTTGCCGCTAAGTACAGCCTGGCCGCACACATCTACAATCCGCAGAATGTCGGGGCAGGCATCGGGCACGATGCTCTCCAGCGTCTCCTCCTGGCACAGGGTAATCTCCGCCACTGTGTCATAATTGATGATGGTATCGCGTTCAAATTCCATGGTGTCCTCTCCCTTATCATAATGTCAGCCGGTATCCCCGCCCCATGCGGCGATACAAGCCCCTGTGGGACTTTTCACTTTGTTGACACTATATGTCCGGGAGGCCCGTTGTATGCCGTTTCCTCAAAGGTTATTTTACTTTAAAAATCCTGCGCAGCAGCCCCCGCAGGCACCGGGGGGAACGTACCACCACGATACCCATGAAAACGCCTCCCCTCCCTGTTGGATTTGCCGTTGACGGCTGTTTTATCCTATGCAGCTTTGGGGAAAGTGTTCCCGCCGTGGGCCGATTCGCAGCCAAAAAAATCCCGCCTGCCGCCGCCCCCTCCAGAGAGGGTCCAGCCGCAGGCGGACTTTGTATCGCCTGTTTAATCCTTATCCGCATTATAGATGGTGCGGCCTCCGCCGCCGGAGGGGCCCTGTGCTGCTCCCCCTCCGCCTGAGGTGGCAGCAGCCGCCGCCCGGAAGCGGGAGCGGGACTGCTTAATCTCGTTATAGGCCTCTGCCACGGCCTCCTCTGTGCGGCGCAGGGCATCCTCACAGTACTCATTGGCGGACCGCTTCAGGTCCCGGCTGCGCTCCTCGGCCTGGCGGACCATGTCGTTGGCCCGCTGCCGGGCCTGGAGGGCAATGGAGTCGCTGGCCAGCAGCTGCTTGGCCCGCTCCTCCGCTGTGCGTACAATGGACTCCGCCTTGCGCTTGGCCTCCGCCTCCATCTCGGCCCGGCGAGCCATCATCTTCCGGGCCTCCGTCAGCTCCATAGGAAACTGACTGCGAATGTCGTCAATCAGGTCCAGTGCCTGATCCCGCTCAATCAGGCACTTGTCGTTGGACAGGGGTGCCTTTTTGGCCTCGTCGATCATCTCAAAGAGCATATCCAAAAGTTCTTCCACGCCGCTTGCCATCTGTCAGTCTTCCTTTCCTTCCATCTCTCTCATGCGCCGGTTCACATCGTCCACAATTTCCCGGGGAACAAACTCCCCAAGATTGGCCCCATATCGGGCCATCTCCTTGACAATGGTAGAGCTGAGATAGGTATACTTTTCACTGGAGGCCAGAAACATGGTCTCCAGCCTGGGGTTCAGCTTTCGGTTGATCACCGCCATCTGAACCTCCTGTTCAAAATCGGACACGGCCCGCAGACCCTTGACCACTACATGGGCCCGCCGGCGCTTGGCATAAGCTGCCAGAAGCTCGTTGGAAAAGTCCACCTCCACGTTGGGAAAACGGGCTGTAGACTTGCGCAGCAGCTCCACCCGTTCCTCCGGCGTAAACATTCCCTTTTTCTTGGAATTCACCATAACGCACACGATTACCTTGTCAAAACAGGCGGCCGCCCGCTTGATAATGTTCAGATGCCCCAGACTCACCGGGTCAAAGCTGCCCGGATAGATGGCTGTGCTCATCGAATCACGCTCCCAGCCCGGCGGCAGACAGTCAGTTTAACCTGTCCATACCGGTACTCCCGCCCTGTCTCATAGGGAGTTTCCAAGGCAGGTGCGGACCACTCCGCCTTACTTTCACACACTATTATACCATGTTCCCGCAAAATGTCAAACCTTGCAATCTTTTCCACGCATTGTTCCAGCAGATTTGTGCCGTAGGGCGGGTCCAGAAATATCACGTCGAACCGTTCCTTGCAGCTGCGAAGAAACCACTGTGCCTCCTCCTGGACCACCTGGGCCCGGTCCTCAAAACGGCAAAGCTTTATATTTTCCCGCACCAGAGCCGCCGCCTCCCGGCGCTGATCCACAAAGACGCAGTGCTCCGCCCCCCGGGACAGGGCCTCCAGCCCCAGCTGGCCGGTACCAGCGAAGAGATCCAGCACCCGCCGGCCCTCCACCTCGAACTGGATGATATTGAACAGAGACTCCTTCACCTTATCCGTGGTGGGCCGTGTCTCCATTCCCTGGGGCTCCTTCAGTCTTCTCCCCCGGGCGGAACCGGATATAATACGCATGGCAGTTTTCCTTTCTTAAAAAGCCTCTCTGTAAAAAAGAGCTTTTCTAATCCTCTTTGTTAAAATATCTGTAGACCGCCTGGGCGGTGTTTTTGGGAACTATCTCCTGAAGCTGCTCCAGAGAGGCCGCCTTGATGGCCTTGATGGTCTTGAAGTGCTTCAGCAGCTGTTGGCGGCGCTTCTCCCCCACCCCGGGTATTTTGTCCAGAACAGAGACCTTTACATGGCCCGCCTGGAGCTGGCGGTGATACTCGATGGCAAAGCGGTGGGTCTCCTCCTGAATCTGCCCGATCAGTGCAAACACCGCCGGGATGGACTGGATGCCGATCTCCCGGCCGTCCGGGTGAACCAGCGCCCGGGTACGGTGGCGGTCGTCCTTCACCATGCCAAAAGCGGGAATGCTCAGATTCAGCCCCTCCAGCACGCGGGCCGCCACCTTCACGTGCTCATGTCCGCCGTCAATCAGGAGAAGGTCCGGCTTATCTGCAAACTTTTCATCCCCATCCAGATACCGGCGGAACCGGCGGGTGAGCACCTGCTCCATGGAGGCATAGTCGTCAGGTCCCTCCATATCCTTGAGCTTGAACCGCCGGTAATCCCGCTTCAGGGGTTTCCCGTCCACATAGACCACCATAGAGGCCACAATATCGCTGGCCCCCGTATTGGAGATGTCGTAGGACTCCATCCGCCGGGGCGGGAAGTTCAGACTGAGCATTTTGCCCAAGGCCTCCAGCAGCTTGTTCCGCCGTTCCTCGTGGGTGGTGGCCCGCTCCACCTCCTCCCGGGCGTTCTGGTTGGCCAGCTTAATCAGATCCATCTTGGCGCCCCGCTGGGGGGTAACCAGCTCCACCCGGCAGCCCACCTGCTCTGACAGCATACGGGTGAGGGGCACCTGATCGGGCAGCTCACAGGGGATCAGGATCTGTTTCGGCAGGCGGGTCCGGCCCACATAGTATTCCCGCATCAGGGAGGAGAGCACCGCCCCCTCTTCCTCCTCCATGGGGGTATCCAGCAGGTCAAAATCCTTGGCGGCCAGCTCCCCCTCCATATAGTGGAGAACCACAAAGCAACTCTTCGCCGTCCCCCGGAAGAAGCCGGCTACGTCGGTGTCAGCCAGGGAACCGGCAATCACCTTCTGCCGCTTGCCCAGCAGCTCAATGGCCTGGAGGCGGTCTCTGAGCTCCGCGGCGCGCTCAAAGCGCAGCTCCTCCGCCGCACGCTCCATCTCCTCCGTCAGGTCCCGCCGCACCTCCTTGAACCTGCCCTCCAGCAGAGACACCGCCTGGGCAACAGCCTGGTCGTGCCGCTCCTTCAGCTCATCCCCCCGGCAGTATCCGTCGCACTTCCCCAAATGGAAGTTGAGGCAGGGCCGTTCCTTTCCGATATCTCTGGGAAACCGCTTATTGCAGGAGGGCAGACGCAGAGCGGTCCGCAGGGCGTCGATAATGCCCTGGGTGCTGTGCCGGCCGGCGTAGGGTCCAAAATAGCGCGCCCCGTCCTCCGCCGCTCTGGAGACCAGAGAAAATCTGGGATATACGTCCTTGGACAGGCGCACATAGGGATAGCCTTTGCTGTCCTTGAGGAGAATATTATATCTGGGCTGGTGCCGCTTGATCAGGGAGCACTCCAGCACCAGGGCCTCAAACTCGCTGTCAGCAATGATCACATCGAAATGGTCAATCTGGGCCACCATGGCCCGGGTCTTCTCCGTGTGGGAGGCAGAGTCCTGAAAGTACTGAGACACCCTGTTTTTCAGCGCCTTGGCCTTGCCCACATAGATGACGGTGCTCTGGGCGTCCTGCATAATGTAAACCCCAGGCTTCAGCGGCAGACTGTGGGCTTTCTCTTTCAACTCGTCAAAGGTCATGGTCTGGTTCCCTCCCCTCAGGGATCAGTATGCACGGCCAGAGGACAGCCGTATTTATAAACCGCACACTCAAATTCCAAATCTAAAAACACCAAAAAAGGCGCCGCGGAGCGGCGCCTTTCATGATTTTTGCTGCTTACTCAGAGAAATCGGAAGAGATCATCTTGTACAGAGCCTCAACCGCCTCTTTCTCATCGGCCCCATCAGCAATCAGCTTGATAGGAGTACCTTTCACGATGCCCAGAGAAAGAACACCCAGCAGGCTCTTCGCATTCACTTTGCGCTCCTCCTTCTCCACCCAAATAGAGCTCTTGAATTCGTTCGCCTTCTGGATGAAAAAAGTAGCGGGTCTGGCGTGCAGACCAACCTGGTTATTAACGACGGCTTCCTGACTATACATATCGCGTACCTCCGCCCTATTCATTAGGATGTGTGCTAAGCATACCAGATTTATCCCACTTTCGTCAATGGACATTTGCACAAATATTACCGCAAATTCCATCTGCTTTTACGGAATAAATTTTAGTTTTTGCCCATATTTTTCTTGGCAGGCCAAAAAATTCGCTTTTTTTAAGTTTTTTTACCCTCTTTTCCAAACAAATCCGTATTTGTAACAAACATAAAAATTTTTGCCGCCCTCTCTGGTGATTTTGGCGCCGCTGCGCCAGCGCGGTGTCAGCTCTTCCAGAATGCCCCAGTTCCCGTTCCATTTCCTCCCAACCTGTGCGATAATAGAGCAAAACATCTGCCTTTCAGGAATCTGTGACCAACCCCCCTCTCCAATCGTTATATCAGTGAAAGGAGGTTTAGCAATGGACCAGACACTCAGCACCCGTCAATTTGAACGGGCCTATGACACCTGCGGCACAGCAGTTTACCGCCTGGCCATGGTCTATCTGGGCCGGCCCGCCGACGCGGAGGACATAACCCAGGAGGCCTTTGTCCGCCTGCTGTACCGTGCCCCCGCCTTTGCAGATGAGGCCCATGAAAAGCGGTGGCTTCTCAAGGTGACCGCCAACCTGTGCCGGGACCAGCTTCGGGGATTCTGGCGGCGGCAGGTGGTCCAGCTCGAGGAGACACCCCTCCCGGAACCATCCCAGGAACTGGAGGCCCTGAGAGCTGTCATGAGTCTTCCGAAGCAGTACAAGCTCCCCATCCATCTCCACTACTATGAGGGCTACTCTGTATCAGAGATCGCAGAAATTCTGAAGCTGGGCCAGTCAGCGGTAAAAATGCGGCTGAAACGGGGACGGGAGCTGCTGAAAATGGAATTGGAGGGTACAGTATGAACATCAACGACTATCGCAGGGCAATGGATCAAATTGTCCCTGGCGCAGAATTGAAGGAGCGTATTATGAAGCAAACAGCCTCTTCCCGCAGATTTGTTCCGGTCCGCCGGATATTTACAGCCGCTCTGGCGGCGGTATTGACCATCGCCTGCCTCTTTACTGCGGCGCTGGCTGTCAGCCCGGAGTTGCGCACGGCGGTGCTGTCCTTCCTTCGCATGGAGGAGCGGGAACAGGTGCCCGGCGGCAGCCTGGACCCCGGCCAGTCCAGCCCCGACCTCAGCCAGACGGACATCGGCACGCTGGTCAAGGCCCAATATATCAAGCTGGACGGTTATCAGTACGGCTTCTCCGGCGGCTTGCTCAGTGACCTGACCTGGAGCGAGGACTACCGGTCCCTGCTGGACGCCAGGTTCTGGGAGGCCAAAGACGGCACGCTGGTCCCGGCGGACGTGGGGCTGAACACCGAAGAGATCGACATCACCTTTCGCGGGGAGCGGTATCGGGGAGAGCTGTACTGGTTTATCCGGGACGGCCAGCTCACCGCTTTCAAGGGTGACCCTCTGGGGATCGACACCCGCCCGGAGGACCAGTGGTATGTAAATACCATCCCCGGCCGCACCGACGCGGTGCTGCTCCGCCTTTATCAGGGGCGGCAGATGGATTACAGCGAATACCCCATCCTCTGCCACCTGGACACCGGCGAGACAGAGGACATTCTGGCCGGCATCGATGTGGAAAGCCCCGGGCGCGCCTACGCTTACGAGTGGTCAGAGGACATGCGCCGGGTGCTGATCCTGTATAACCCCGCCCCGGAGAACCAGCAGACCTGGCTGTGTGACCTGGAGGACAAGTCCCTCACCCTGCTGCGCGACCTGACCGGCGTGGATGCGGAGTTTGCCAACTTCCTGGACAACAACACCCTGATCCTCACCGCCTGCACCGCAAACGAGGAGGACATTTGGACAGACATCACCTGCTGGATCTATGATATCCCCTCCGGACAGGCAGCCAAAACTCTGGATCAGCTCCCCTACTACCGCTGGTGGGATGAGGTCCCCTGCGGCGTGATTCCCTACAACAAAAACTGCCTCTACGTGTCAGAGACCGGGCAGGTGGCAGTCATCGACCTGACTACCGGAGCACGCATCACGGTGGAGGGCTTCACCTATCAAAAGGGGGACGAATTTATGCCCAGTCCTTCGGGAAATAAGCTGCTGTACTACTCCATGGACCCGGATATAGAGGGGCTGGGTATTACCCAGCTGGGGGTGGTAGACCTGGAAAACCGCACCTTCATCGCCTTCGAGCGGGACGGCTATGAAAACCTCCGCGACCAGGGCATCGGCTGGAGCGACGACAGCACCGTGAGCGTCAACGCCTCCACCCCCGACGGCAAAACGCAGTACCTGCTTCTGTATCAGTTCTGATGGCAAAGGGCTCCCGTTTTCGGGAGCCCTCTGTCTATTTCAGCTCCGCAACCGTCACTCCGTCCTCCCCCTCGCCGTAGCGGCCGGGGCGGAAGGACTTCACATAGCGGCTGCGCTTGAGATAGGTCCGCACGGCGGAGCGCACCGCACCGGTGCCCTTGCCGTGGACGATGGTGACGGTCTCCAGCTTGCCCATCATGGCAGTGTCCAGAAAACGCTCCAGGACAATCAGAGCCTCGTCAGTCATCATCCCCCGCAGATCCACCTGGCTGGGAACGGCGGCGGTGCGGATGGTGTGCTCCGCCTTGGCGATAATCCGCCGGGCGTCCTTCTGGGCCTGGGTCTCCCCCTCTACCACCCGGACCTCCTCCTGCTTGGCGGAGATCTTCAAAATGCCCGCCTGGAGCTGGAGCAAGCCGTCTTTGTTCACCGAAAGGACCGTGGCTCTGGTGCCCATGGAGACAAGCTCCACTGTATCCCCCGCTTTGGCAGGGCGGGTGGGAGGCGGGGGCTCCACCTCCGGGGCCCCGCCTCCGATGTTCCGCTCCGCCTCATTGAGGAGGCGGCGGGCCTCCGCCCGGCCGGCCTGCACCTCCTGCCAGTCCAGGTCCTGGCGCTTTTTCAGCTCCTGCAGCTCGGACAGGTCCAGGTCGCTGGCCGCCCGGGCCTCCTCGATGATGGCCCGGGCCTCGGCGTTGGCCTTCTCCACCACCTTGGCCCGCTCTGCCTCCAGCTTCTCCCGGTACTCCCGGGCCTTCTCCGCCGACTGCTCCATGTCCAGCTTGAGCCGGCGGGCCTCCGCCCGCTCCCGCTCCATCTCCTGCCGCTGCTGGTCCAATCGGGTGAGCACATCCTCGAACCGGACGTTCTCCGCGTCCAGC
>JAAVYL010000058.1 GCA_022791075.1 Lawsonibacter sp.
ACAAGGGCTCCATCAACTGCGTGGAGTTCGCTCAGGCCATGGAGGAGGCCGGTGTGGCGGCGGTGGCGGTCCACGGCCGGACCAAGGTGCAGATGTACTCCGGGACCGCCAATTGGGATTGGATTCGGGAGGTGAAAAAGGCGGTAAAAATTCCCGTCATCGCCAACGGCGACGTGTTCAAGGGGACCGACGCCCCCCGAATTTTGAAGTACACCGGGGCGGACATGGCCATGATCGGCCGGGGGGTGTTTGGCAACCCCTGGCTGTTTGCCCAGTGCCGGGCCGCCTTGGAGGCCAGGTCTGTCCCGGAGCTGCCCCCCCTTTCGGAGCGGTGTGATACCGCCGTCCGTCAATTTGAGATGGCCGCGCAGAATAAGGGGGAGAGGATCGCCTGCCTGGAGGCCCGGAAGCAGTACGCCTGGTATCTCAAGGGAGTCCCCCACGCGGGATACTATAAGGAGCAGATTGTGAAGATTACCACCCTGGAGGACGTCTATCGGGTGACCAGGGGGATTAAACGGGATCTGTGCTGAGATAAGGAGCAGACCTTGTGACGAGGAGGAGGTGAACCGCAGTGAACGACCGGGAGCTGGCAGAGAGAGCGAAGCAGGGCGACCAGGAGGCCTTTGAGCGGCTGGTACTAAATAACCAAAACAGGGTGTATACTCTGGCGCTGCGCCTGGTGAATGACCGGGAGGAGGCGGCGGACCTGGCCCAGGAGGCCTTTGTGAAGGCGTGGCAGGGGCTGGGTTCCTTTCAGGGGGAGAGCAGCTTTGCCACCTGGATATACCGACTGACCACAAATGCGTGTATCGACTGGCTGCGCAAGCAGAAGCGGAGGGAGTCCGTGGAGCCCGCCGTCTCACTGGACGACGAGGACAGCGGCTGGGCGGAGCCCGCCGGATGGGACCAGGACCCCCAGCTCCAGCTGGAGCGCAGAGAGCTGGGACAGGCCCTGGCCAGGGCGCTGGACCGGCTGCCCGAATGGCAGCGGAGGGTTTTGACGCTGCGGGAGCTGTCCGGGCTGAGTTATCAGGAGATTGGAGAAGCGCTGGAGCTGGACCTGGGGACGGTGAAATCCCGCATCTCCCGGGCACGGCTGACGCTGCGAAAAATTTTGGCGGAGGATGGGAACCTTTTGGAGCATTTGCCGTCTAAACATACAAAAGGAAAAGAGAGGGGATGAGTGCGTGGCCTGCGACAGGTTTTGGGAGCTGATTTCCGCCCGCTTGGATGGTGCGTTGAGCCAGGAGGAGGAGCGGGAGCTGGAGGAGCATCTGGCAGTCTGCCCGGAGTGCCGGGCAGTGGGAGCGCAGCTGGCCGCGATCCAAACCGCCTTCGATGACCTGGAGGAGGTCCAAGCTCCCGAGGGCTTTGCCCAGGGGGTGATGATCCGCATCCGAGTGGAAGAAAAGCCCAAAGTGATCCCCCTGTTCAAGCGACCCCAGTTCCGGACCCTGGCCGGGCTGGCCGCCTGCCTGGTGCTGGTTGTGGGGCTGTACAGCGCGTCCTGGCCCCATAATTTGGACAAGACAGAAAAAATGGACGTGACAGCCCGCAGCTTCACCCGGGATGCCCAGGTGGAAATTGTGGATGGGCCGACCGTGAATGCCGCCCTGCCTGACCCGGAGCTGGCCGACGTACCCCAGATCGCCGCCTATGCCGCCCCGGAGGACGGTGTGCCGGGGCAGAAAGCTGCCCCCAATCCGGCCGCGGACGGCCTGGAGGATGATTATCCCCTTGTGAAGGGCACGACGACCTTGGAGCGTATGCCCGAGGGAGCGACGGAGCTGATTCCCCCGGAGACGGCGGTAACGCCCACGGACGACCGGCAGGGAAGCATCTATTGGAACCTGCCGCTGGAGGTTCTGGACCAGATCGAGTGCCTGGCCCAGGAGCAGGGCATCGGCATCACCGCCGAACGCTGCTCCGCTCCAGAGGCGGAGGTTTTGTACAACCTGGAGATTTTACAGCCGGATAAGTAGCCGAAAAGCCCCCTTGCCAAAGGGGGCTTTTTACACATCTGAGGCCTTTTTCAACTTCAACCAAAATCCCTCAAAAAAACAGTTGTCATGGAAGGGATTTTAGTGTATAATGACAAACAGCGTGTAACGCCCTTTTCAGGCTGGAAAAGCCCTCCCGGGCGATACTCAAACGATAAGGAGTGGAACCAACTATGAGCTATTCTGTACAAAACATCCGCAACGTGGCCCTCATCGGGCATGGCGGCAGCGGCAAGACCGCCCTGGCAGAGAGCCTGCTGTATATGACCAAGGCCATTGACCGCATGGGCAAGGCCACTGACGGCAACACCGTCTGCGATTATGACCCTGAGGAGGTCAAGCGTCAGATTTCCATCTCCCTGGCTGTGGCCCCCGTGGAGTTCAAGGGCTGCAAAATCAACGTGCTGGACACCCCGGGCGGGTTCGACTTCTCCGGCGAGGTGATGGAGGCCCTCCGGGCTGCCGACGCGGCCATTATCGTCTGCTCCGCCAAGGACGGCATCTCTGTGGGTCTGGAGAAGGCCTGGAAGTTCTGCGAGGAGCGGAACATGCCCCGCTTCATCTACATCTCCAAGACCGACGAGGACAACTCCGACTATAATGCCACCTTTGAGGCCCTGCGTGAGAAATACGGCAACAAGATTGCCCCCCTGGTGGTGCCCATCTGGGACGACAACAAGAAGGTTACCGGCATCATCGACGTGCTGAACA
>JAAVYL010000059.1 GCA_022791075.1 Lawsonibacter sp.
AAGCGTCCCTACATTATCAATCCAGAAAGGATTCTTAATATTATGATAACTCCAGTCTTCACCGGCTCATGTCCTGCCCTTGTCACAACCTTTGACGAAAAAGTCACCATCAACTATGACGCCTTCGGCAAGCTGATTGACGCTCAGATTGAGGCGGGCGTGGATGCGGTTTGCGTCTGCGGCACCACTGGCGAGTCGGCCACCATGTCCATCCGGGAGCACATCGACGCCGTGGAGTTCTGCGTCAAGCGGGTGGATCTCCGGGTAAAGGTGATTGCCGGCGCAGGCTCTAACGACACCTCCGCTGCCGTCTACCTGTCCCAGCACGCCCAGGTCTCCGGCGCCGATGCCCTGCTCCACGTCACCCCCTACTACAACAAGGCCAGCCAGACCGGCCTAATCAAGCACTACGAGTACATCGCTGACCGCACTGAGCTGCCCATTATCCTGTACAACGTGCCTGGCCGCACCGGCGTGTCCTTCACAGCCGACACCTACAAGGTACTCTCTGCCAACCCGAAGATCAACGGCGTGAAAGAGGCCAGCGGCAACTTCTCTCTCCTGGCTCATACCCGCTACCTCTGCCCCGACGACTTCTACATCTGGTCGGGCAATGACGATCAGGTGGTGCCCATGATGGCTCTGGGAGCCAAGGGTGTCATCTCAGTGGCATCTAATATTATTCCAAAGGTTATGGCGGAGATGAGCCACCTGTGTTTGGACAATGACTTTGCCGCCGCCTCTCAGCTTCAGATTAAATACATGGACCTGATTGACGCCCTGTTCTGTGAGGTCAACCCCATCCCCATCAAGGCTGCCATGAATCTGATGGGCATGGAGGCTGGACCCCTGCGCCTGCCTCTGTGTGACATCTCCGACAAGAACCTGGCTGTTCTCCGCGCCTCCATGGAGCGAATGGGATTGCTCTGATTGTGATTTCCATCCCCCGGGAGCGGAAGCTAATAATCCCATGAAATGAGGAAAAACTATGCTGAAGATAATCATATCCGGCTGCAACGGGCATATGGGCCGGGTGGTGGAGTCCCTGTGTGCCAACGACCCCGCAGTGGAGGTGTGCGCCGGGTTCGACGTGCTGGGCACGGCGGACCGGGAATTTCCCATCTGCACCTCCCCAGCTCAGTTTTCCGGTGAGGCGGATGCGGTGATCGACTTCTCCTCCCCCGCTGCCCTGGATGGCCTGCTGGAGTTTGCCAAAGCCCGGAAAATTCCTTTGGTGCTGGCCACTACCGGCTACACCCCTGAGCAGGTGGCTCAGGTAGGAGCTGCCGCGCTGGAGGTCCCTATTTTCCGCTCCGCCAATATGTCTCTGGGCATCAATGTACTGCTGGAGCTGGTCAAAAAAGCCTCTTCCATTTTAGGGGACAGCTATGACATCGAGATTGTGGAGCGCCACCACCGCCGGAAGGTAGACGCCCCCTCGGGCACCGCCCTCATGATCGCCGACGCGGCGGCCCAGTCCTGCGGACATGAGACACAGTACGTCTACGAACGCCACTCCACCCGCCAGCCCCGGGACAAAAAGGAGATTGGCATCTCTGCCGTTCGAGGCGGCACCATCGTAGGCGAACACGAGATCATCTTCGCCGGGCACGACGAGATCATGGAGATCAAACACACTGCCCTCTCCCGGGAAATTTTCGCCCAGGGGGCGGTTGAGGCCGCCAAATTCATCGCCAGTGTGGAGACGCCAGGGTTGTACGATATGAGCCATCTGGTAAAATAAGTAAAACCGCCCTCTGTTTGACGACAAAGGGCGGTTTTTTAAGGCGAGCAGATCAATGAAAACTATTCAGGAGCTGAAGCAGTACCTGCAGGAGAACTGTTACCACTTTGATGTCATCACCATCGGCTGCCACTACATCCATGGGGCCATACATGCAGCACTGACGGGAGTCTTTTATGGACATAATCAAAAAAATCAGGAAACTATATCAGGGTAATATTTTGCTCCAGCCGCCGTATCTGGAAGAAAACACCGAGGGTATCCCGGAAGAGCTCCTGTTCATTCTTCGCATCAGCAACGGGATCAGCGAGACGATGGTCCACCCCCAGTCCGGTGAAAAAATAATAATTGAATGGATTATTTACCCTTATGAGATGATGGTGAACGACACCGCTTTTTATCGGACGGAATATCAAATGGAGGGCATTGTATTTTCCAGTGATGGGACCGGAAACCCATATTTGCTCAAACCAAACGGGACAATCACGCATTTCGATGGTATTGACGGCGTGGAAACAGCAGAAGCGTGTACTCTTGAGAATTTTTTTCAATGGATTGAGCATTCATAAACACAATGGAGTAACAAAATTCAGAGATCATAAACTCTACGGAGCGGCGATTGCTTTTTCCTCAAAGACCTGTTACCCTGATCTCGGGAGGTGGGACATATGGACCAGGTAAAAATCGGAGCTCTCATCCGAACCCTGCGCACCCAGAAGGGACTGACTCAAAAGGAGCTGGCCGGGGCTGTTGGGGTCGGTGACAAGGCGGTCAGCAAGTGGGAGCGGGGCCTGGGGTGCCCAGACGTGTCCCTCCTTCCGGAGCTATCAAGGGTTTTAGGTGTCGGGCTGGAGGCCCTGCTCTCCGGCCAGCTGGACGCCAACGACCAGGAAAGAGGAAATATGAAAAGACTAAAATTTTACGTCTGTCCCGCCTGCGGCAACCTGATTACCGCCGCTGCTGAGGCGGGCGTATCCTGCTGCGGCAGGACGCTGCTTCCATTGGAGGCAAAAAAGGTGGAAGGTGAGGAGAGGCTGTCCGCTGAAAAGATTGACGACAGCTGGTTTATCTCCTCCTCTCATCCCATGACCAAGGAGCACTATGTGTCCTTTGTGGCTCTGCTCAACGGAGACACCTTGTTTTTCCGGCGCATCTACCCTGAGTGGGATTTACAAACCCGCATTCCTTGTTTTGGCCACGGAATTCTGCTGTGGTACTGTACTCAGCACGGGCTGTTTCAACAAACTATCTGAGGGGGACGCACCATGTCAGACCAATTCATCCGTACCCGCCTGCTTATCGGCGATGAGCCGCTGGAGCGGCTGAAAAACGCCAGGGTGGCCGTCTTCGGTGTGGGGGGTGTTGGGGGGTACGTCGTGGAATCCCTGGCACGGTCAGGCATAGGTACTTTACACCTCTTTGACGACGATACTGTGTCCGAAAGCAACCTGAACCGCCAGATTGCCGCCCTCCACTCCACCATTGGCCAGCCAAAGGCTGAAGTACTCGCCCAGCGGGTGCGGGACATCAATCCGGACTGCCAGGTGTCAGCCTTTCGGATATTTTACCTCCCATCCAATGCCGGCCAAGTGGACCTGACTCAATATGACTATGTGGTGGACTGCATTGATACCGTCACCGCCAAGCTGGAATTAGTGGCAAGGTGTTCTGCTTTACAGATAAAAATCATCTCTGCAATGGGGACCGGAAACAAATTTGACCCTGCTGCCTTTCAGATTACCGATATCTCCAAGACCCAGGGCTGCCCTCTGGCACGCACGATGCGTAAGGAGCTGCGGAAACGAGGGATCAATCATCTCAAAGTAGTCTATTCCACTGAAGCGCCCACACCCCCTCTGCATCCGGCGGAGCTGGAAACGCCAGAGACCACGGACACCCGTCCAGGTTCCCTGGCCCGGCGGGATACACCCGGCTCTATGCCGTTTGTCCCTGCCGCCGCCGGTCTTTTACTGGCCTCCGCGGTTGTGCGGGAGCTGGGTGGGTTTTGATGGAACCAGAACGGTGCCAGCAAATTGCTGGCACCGTTTGCATGTTTTTCCCCTCTCGGGGGATACTATCTCCGTTTTGTGGAGGAGGAACGAATGTGAGCGTAATTGCCTGCACTGACCCCTGTGTGTACCAGAAGGACGGATACTGTTCCCTGTCTCGGGCTGCTTCTGCGGGAGAGCCGGGACATTCAGGCTGTGTCAATTTTGTTCCAATGCGAAACTCAAAGCAGGGCTGCCATGGCCTCACGGATGTTGGCAACCCGGATCAGCTCCAGTCCTCCGGGGACGGCTAGTTTCCCCTGGACACGCTTTGGAATGATACACTTTGTAAAGCCCAATCGCTTTACTTCAGCCAGACGCTGTCCCAAGGCGCTGGCCGCCCGCAGCTCTCCAGTGAGACCGACCTCTCCAATAGCGGCAAGGTCGTTGGGTACAGGCTTGTCCCGAAAACTGGAGGCCAGGGCCAGGATAGCGGCTAGATCAGCAGCCGGCTCCTCCAAATATAGTCCTCCAATCACGTTGAGATAGGCGTCACAGCTCCCCACCATCAGGCCACCCCGCTTTTCCAGCACGGCTAGCAGCAGCATGGAACGGCTGTAGTCGAAGCCGTTGCTGACCCGCCGGGGGTTGCCCAAGCTGGAGGGAACCACCAGTGCTTGAATTTCCGCCAGCACTGGCCGCACCCCCTCCATCACGCAGGTGACGCAGGTCCCGGGAGCGTTGGCCGGCCGCCCGGCCAGCATGGCTTCAGAGGGGTTGGGTACTTCAGTGAGGCCGCCCTCCTCCATCTCAAAGACGCCAATCTCGTTGGTAGCTCCAAATCTGTTTTTAGCTGCCCGGAGAATTCGGTAAGCCATGTGCCGCTCCCCTTCGAAATACAGCACACAGTCCACCATGTGTTCCAGCACCTTGGGTCCGGCGATGGAGCCCTCCTTATTCACATGGCCAATAACAAAAACGGTTATCCCCTCCCCCTTTGCCAGCTGCATCAGTGTTAAGGTACATTCCTTTACCTGGCTGACACTGCCAGGAGCGGAGGTCACATCTCCATGGTAGAGGGTTTGGATGGAGTCCACAATCAAAATATCGGGCTGCAGCTGGCGGACCGCATCCACCATGTTTTCCAGATTGGTTTCCGCCAGCAGGTACAGGCCCTCTCCCCGCACTCGCAGCCGCTCTGCCCGCAGCTTTATCTGCCGCTCTGACTCCTCGCCGGATACATACAGCACCTTGGCGAAGCGGCAAAGGCTGTCGCATATTTGCAGCATCAGTGTGGACTTGCCGATGCCAGGCGCTCCCCCTACCAGTACCAGAGAGCCCTTTACAGCTCCTCCTCCCAGTACCCGGTCCAGCTCCCCCATGCCTGTGGCGAAGCGCAGCTCATCTGTGACCTCTACCTCGCCCATGGGTTTCGGCCGGCTGGCCGCCACTCCAAGGGCCGTCCCCCCCTTAACAGGCCCGGACCGCTTAGGTGTTTTTTCCGCCGGCTGTTCCACGATGGTGTTCCACGCCCGGCAGGAGGGACACTGCCCCTGCCACTTTGGGTATTCATTGCCGCACTCGGTACAATAAAATAGTGTCTTTGCCTTCATTCCTGGTTCTCCTCTGTTCATTGATGAGGCCATAAGGCGGCCGCACATCTTCAGAATTGCAAATTATGCTGCTTATATCCCGATCTTACCACAGACTTACACTGAATTCAAGGGGCCGTCAGCCATCCGGCAGCAATAACAGCTGACAGCTGGCGCTGATAATCCTTATCCCGCAGCAGGGCCTCCTCCTCTGGATTGGTGAGAAAGCCGCACTCAATTAATACAGCTGGACAGGTAATGTGGCTCATCAAGTAGACGGAGCTGGGAATTTCTTTGACAGCCCGGTCATTCTCCGGCTGAAGGGAGGCCTTAATACAGGCCTGAATGTGCCCCGCCAGGGGCTGAGAACCCTGGGTAGGCGCATAAAATACATGACTTCCCCGATAGCGGCTGCTGGTATAGGTGTTTTGATGAATGCTGATCAGCGTCCCCCCCTCCACTTCTTCAACCGCACTTACCCGATTTTGCAGGTCGGAACGTTTCTTTTCCCGCAGAGTGCTGGCACCCTCATCGTGGAGAGAGACGTCATCCTCCCGCAGTACAACGGGATCCACTCCATACAGCCCAAGTATATCCCGTAACTTCAGCACGATTGCCAGATTTATCTGGCTCTCCGGCACGCCGGTGAGGGATACAGCCCCTCCGTCCTCTCCGCCATGACCTGCGTCCAACACCAACGGAGCTGTTCTCTGAATTGACACAGAGTCCATAACAGGCTTCATTAGGTCGTTGAGCTGTTCCAGAATTGCCGCCATCATAAGGACAACCAGCACTGTAAGCCCGGCCAGAATCAGTCCTTTTTTCAAAATGACCACCTCCCTCCTATCCTATGGGAATTGCCGGTCCGGTATGCGTGTGCCCAATCACAGCCCGCTTCATAGAATGAACTGAGGGGGACGCTGTGCGCTCCCCGCACCCGTCCTCCTGTCAACGAATAAAGGAGGGAAATTCCCTTGTTGCATGAAAATGTTGCCCGGACTCCCAGTACTCAGAACGGATGTCCGGACCAAAACGGCACCCTGCCATCCTGTGCGGGCCTTGCTGTACCCTATGTACCGTTCCAGCAGAACAACCCACAAAAGTATGCGCAATCTGAGGCGCTGAGCAATGGAACGCTGTTTCCCGGCTTGAACCTGCCCTTTCAGCTGGCTGTGGACGGGTCCACTCTGCCTGCCACACCGCTGGCCGAGCTTCAGGCTTTGGAGTTTGTAGTGCTGGAACTGAACATCTACCTGGACACCCACAAGGATGATGCAGAGGCGTTCAGCCTGTTTAAGCAGTTTTCTGCCATGGAGAAGGCAGCTAAAGCGGCCTATGAGTCTAAATACGGTCCCATTACCAAGGAGGGAGCCGCTGCTGGTGACAGCTACAGGTGGCTGTCTGACCCGTGGCCCTGGAACTATGGACAGAACGAGGTGAAATAATATGTTCCATTATGAGAAAAAACTGCAATTTCCAGTAAAAATTGCCACTCCAAATCCTAAACTTGCTGCGTTTATCATCAGTCAGTACGGTGGACCCGACGGCGAGCTGGGCGCATCTATGCGCTACCTGTCTCAGCGGTATTCTATGCCCTATGCCGAGGCAAAGGGGCTGCTCACTGATATTGGCACCGGGGGGTCATTCTGAGACTTGCGCAGATTTTCCAGCACAAAAGTCCATTTTTGCGGCAAAAGATTTAGAAAAATCTCAATTTTTCGGTCTTTGTGTACTACCATGTGGTCCAGAACATTTTTGTA